>NZ_CP012403.1:825000-878428 GCF_001305595.1 Azospirillum thiophilum | reverse complement strand
GGTGCCGCCGGCCTTGTAGAGGCCCCAGGTGGATGGAGCAACGCCAAGCAGATCGGCGGCCTCCCGGTTGGACAGCTTCATCCGGTCCTGCCATTCCACCAGTTCGCGTGCCGTGAAATCCGTCTGCTGAGAAGCAATCAGCTCCAGATGGACGGTATCGATCCCGAGATCCTCATCGCCGTTCCATCGTACCGAGCCGCCATACTCCCCTACCTCCGGCTTGCTGAACACCGCCGGGTCCCGCAGTTCGACGATGTCGTGGAAGCCGATCCAGCCGGACAGGTCCACCCGGATCGCCCCGCCATCCTGCCATTGCACATGCAGCACATAGCCGGGACCGGCCTCGACAGCCTCAACCTTGGGGATCGGACGGGGATCGCGGCCATAGATCATAAGGTCGTCCATCGAAGCCTCCATCACTGCATTGGAAAGAGAGGATTGATCCGGTTCCACTCGGCAACCAGCAGAGCACGATTGGCAAGACCCCATGCCTCGACTTGGCTCCATAGCAGCCTGGGCATGGTTCCACGCAGCAGCACCAGCGGATCGATACCAACCATCGCGTCGATGTCCGGGCCGATGACATGGAAGTGCGGCGGGTTGTGATCGCGGTTGCGGATCACCAAGGCCACCTTTCCGAACATCATCAGCTTGCCCATCGGCACTCCAATCGTTGGGAGAATCTATACCGAAAATCGGATACCTCCAACCAGGATATTGGAAGGAGCACAGATCGACTTCGTCGCACCGCCAAGCCGAAGCTGAGCCTCGACTCACGATGTGTGCCTCCGCATAATCAGGTTGCGATGAGCGGCACGCACTCTCGCGACAGTACGGGGGAGTGAATGAAGTTTGTTCGTCAGGTCGTTTTGACCATTGCAGCAGCAACGGTTCTGAGCGGCTGTGTCAGCGCGGTGGTACCAATGCCGCAGTCGAAGGTCGGACAGAATGTCGAATTGGGACGCCCAGCATCTGCTTCGGTCGGCGATGTCATTTTCAGCGAATTCGATTACGCCTACCTGGACGGAGCAGTGATCCGCGATAGCGTCACTGGCGGCGTGATGGGTCAGAACGTCCGCGTCCCGGCTGGCTCGCGCCTTGTCTCAAGCACCGTCCGTGACCGTCGTTCATACTGCACCATTGGGCCGGGCGTGTTCTCCCCCTTCAACGTCCCCTTGGCTCTCGCTTGCTTCTTCGATGCGAACAACGACGGAGTATTCGAGTCGGTGATTGCAACCGGTGACTCGTGGGGAGAAGAGCAGATTTCACCAGCCCGCTATACCAAGACCGAGATCGTATCGGGTCAGGGCTTCAAATACGAACTTCTCTATGAAGGCGTCGCCGGCAGCACGTTGAACGTTTCGTACCGTGAATATACGGAAAACATGGCTCGCCCGGCATTCCAGCAGGATCTGCACTACACACTAAATGCCAGCGGCCCAACGGAGATCTCATTCCGAGGGGCTCGCATTACCGTGAACAAGGCAACGAACAACCAGATCGACTACACCGTCCTGTCCGGGATGCGGCGGTAGTGACTATTGACCTTACCCTCCCGTGTGGCCGCCCCGCAGCTACGGGTCGAGCAACTGATCCTAGATTGCTTGCGACGAGCCAGATGGTAGTGCGCCGATTTCTTACATCGACGACGTGATGAAAATCATGATAGCGCGATCGCCACGAGCACGTTGATGACCCCTGTTAAACTCACCGTAGGAGAGGATCATGTCAGACGAAATCGTAGTGGTTCCCTTCAATTTTGGCGCCAATAAACCGAATGATTCCGTGTCGGTTCCAAAGAAAAGCATAACTGTAATATACCAAACGATTCGTGACGATGACTTGTACGATGACGTGTATAGGGGGAAGCTGCTGACGAGAATAGTCAAGCTTGGACTTGAGATTTTAGCAGATGAGCCTATCGGTGATATTGTAGATCGTTGGGCGGAAGCCCGAGGCCCGCAGATTGCGCGATTTACACGGCTTCCCACAAATATGGATGGGGACGATGTGTTGGTGGCTGTCAACGTCAGCAATGTTACGGATGTGAGGCCAGTTGCCCCAAACACCCAGACTTATGTAGCACCCGCCACCGCCTGATCCTGCCGCGTCGCCGCCCTGCCAGCTACCCTGTCGCCCTGAAGCCGCACAGAAGGGGCATGGAGTATGGGCGAGCCGCACGTTGTCAGCGCCTTGCGGGAGAAGCGGGGCGAGATCTCCGGGGCAATCCTTGAGCTTGAGAAGCGGATGTCTCAGCACCGGGCCGACCTGGTGCACCTGGACGCCACCTTGCGCCTGTTCGCCCCGGAACTGGAGCCGGAGAGCATCGCGCCGAAGAAGCCGCCGGCGAGGCGCTCCCACTACTTCGCCAGCGGCGAGCTGGCGCGCCGCTGCCTGGAGGCGCTGCGCATGGCAGAGGGACGTGTCGTTGCCGCTGAGGAGATCGCCGTCGCCGCGCTGCGCGACAAAGGGCTCGATCCGGAAGACCGCAAGACCCGCTCCGACTTCATCCAGCGCGTCCTCAACACCCTGACCGCCCTGAAAGGCAAGGGCACGGTGGAGAAGATCGGCAATGGCCTGGGCGCCCGCTGGCGCCTTCCGGCCGAACCCGCCGATCACGCCGCGTGAGCGCGCTGCCAGTAGCCGCAGAAATCGACCGACGGGCCGGTCTTCGTCACCAGCCCGACCACGACGCGGAACTGCTCGCCGTTGCTGGTCCGGCGATGATCCTCTCGGAACGCGGCCTCATTGGCGTAGCGGTGCAGGTAGAGGCCCGAGATGTGATGATGGTGCCCGATCTCCCCGCGGCGGATGCGCGAGAAGAAAGATTCCGCCCCGTTGGTGCAGGCGCCGTCCTGGCTGTAGGCGTCCTGGTGGTTGATGCGGTGCATCGGGTAGCGGGCGTGCAGGTCGTTCCAGGCGCTGGACTCGTCCGCATGCACTTCGGTGCCCTTGGCGACGCGCGAGCGGATGAAGCTGCCGGCGGCGTCCTCGGACGGGAACACGCCGGTCAGGGTGCGGCCGTCGCGCTCGCGGATGGTGACGACACACCGGCGCTTGCCGGTCTGGTTGATGGCCAGCCGGCGGTCCTTGCGCTCCGCCTTGCGGTTCTCCGGGCGGACGTGGCCGCCGAAGTAGGCCCCATCGATCTCCGCCGCCTTGCCCGCGCCGCCGATGACGACACCGCGGCTCTCGGCCGCCATCGCTTCGCGGATCTTGTGGCCCAGCACGAACGCCGTCTTGTACTGGACGCCCAGGTCGCGCGACAGCGGCAGCGCGCCCTTGCCCTTCACCTCGTTGACGAAGATCACCACGGCGGCGAGGTACATCCGGAGCGCCAGCTTGTGGAAGGCGAACAGCGTGCCCGAGGTGAGGGAGAAGTCTTTGCGGCACCGCTTGCAGCGCCAGCGAGGCGCACCGCTCGGCCGGCGGCAGTCGTACACCGCATCACAATCGCACGCCGGGCACACGGGACGCCCGTTCGTCTCCGGCCAGCGGATCGCCGCGAACACCGTCTCGGCTTCCGTGTCCGACAGGCGCAGCACGGTCGCCAGCGACAGCGTGCGCGCCGCGGCGCTGAGAAGGAAGTGCTGGCTTTTGGTGCGACGGGGCATGGCGATCTCCGACACGGTGATTGCCCGAGTCTACCCGGCCACGACTCCGTTGTGAATCATCAAGTTCATGATTTGTGCTCACCCGCCGGTCATAGTGGCGGATGCTACATAAGTCCGGGAGTTTCACCCGGTCGGCTCGCTTGGAGCGGAAGACGTAGACGACCCCGCTGAAGGGATCCGCCCCCAGTTGCTGCTGCACCAAGGCGGCCAAACCATCCATACCCTTGCGGAAATCGACCGGCTTGGCGGCGACAAGAACCCGCACCGCGCCCTCGATGCCGATCACCGCGACGCCCTCACCGCGCGCAGCACCGCCTTGACGGTGGCGCTGTCCATGCCGGCCGGCACGCGCACCACCGCATCGCCGATCTGCACTTCGATGGCCGGGAGTTCCTTCGCTGCGGCTGGGGGCGGCGTGGTGTCCAGCACCACCGGCGCAAACACCAACCCCTCTTCCTGGAAGCGGTTGGCGGCACGCGCTTCCCGGCGCCAGGCGGATGCCGCGCCAGCGCAGATAGGTCTCGGCGACGGTGCCGGCGATGGGCCGGGCGTTGAACCAGATGGCGCGCGCATGCTCCATACGGGCGCGCTCGTCCTCGTCCGGTTCCCACCCCCTGCCCTCGGCGGCGGTGTATTCCTCGGTGGCCGCCATCATGCGGCGCTCGAATTCCAGGGCGGTGTTGCGGCGGAGCGCCGGGCGCTCGCCGGACAGAGCCTCGACCGCGGCGGCGAAGTCCAGCCCGTCCAGCCGGCGCAGCAGGTCGATCACGTCGCCGTGCGCCCCGCAGCCGAAGCAGTGGAAGAAGCCCTTGCGGTCGTTGATGAAGAAGCTCGGCGACTTCTCGTCATGGAAGGGGCAGCAGGCCTTGAACTCACGCCCGGCCTTGACCAGCCGCAGGCGCCTGGCCGCTTCGCCGAGCTGCTGGCCGCTGTCGCCATCAAGCTCGACGCCCTGCTGAAGGACCGCGCCAACTTCCGGACGCCGCGGGCCATGAAGGACGGCCTCACCGATGCCGTCCGCTCCATCCGCGAGACGCTGGAGGAGACCGGATACGGCCACCTCCTGCCCGACCTGACCGACAGCACCGACACCGCGCAGCCGGCGGCGTAACGCCCGGCCGCGACCATTTCGGAGGCTTCACCATGAAGATGCTCACCACCCCGCCCTTGGCGGACGACACCCCCGGAACGCCTGTTGCGGACGATGCGGACAAGCGCCTCGCCGTCGCCGCCCGCATGTCCTACCTCCTGAACCGCATGACCCCGGACCGCTTGCGGCTGGTTCTGACCGAGGCCGAACGGATCGTGGCGGAGGACGATGCCGCCGCCGGAACGAAGCGCCGCACCGGCCTGCGCGCCGACCGCCGCGCCCTGGCCGTCGCCTTCCCCGCCTGCTTCAACCCGCCGAAGTCCAAGGCGCCCAAGCGCCCGCTGAAGATCGGCATCACCGCCGACATCGTCGCCCGCGGCGTCACCGGCGAGGACGGCCAGCCGCTGTCCCGCAAGCGGATCGAGCGGGCGGTGCGCGATTACTGCCTGGGCACCAAGTATGACGCCGCCCTGATCCCTGGCGCCATCCGCATCGACCTGGACGGAAACCCGGCCGGCTCGGTGTCGGCCAGCCACGCGGCCAGCCGCCGGCGGGAGGAGGGCTGAGCATGCGCAGCCCCGGCCCCGTCGGAGCCTCTGTCGTGCTACGCCGCGCGTGGATGAACCTCGCTCTCGACGCGGGTGCCGAGATCCCGCTTGGCGACCTCCAGCTCGTACTGCGCCTGGAGCGTCATCCAGAAGCCGGGCGAGGTGCCGAAATAGCGCGCCAGTCGCAGGGCGGTCTCCGCCGTCACGGCCCGGCGGCCGAGCACGATGTCGTTCAGCCGGGTGCGGGCGACGCCCAGCGCGTTGGCCAGCGCGTAGACGCTAAGCCCCAGCGGGTCGAGGAAGTCGTGCTTCAGGATGTCGCCGGGATGCACCGGGCCGACCGGCTCGCCGGCCGGGTCGGTCACGTCGCCAAGGTCGATCAGGCCGGCCTCAACATCCTCGATCCGAATGGCCATCGCCCCGCCTCCTCAATGGTAATCGCAGAATTCAACGTCGTAGGCGTCGCCGTCGTCCCAGACGAAGCACAACCGCCATTGGTCATTGACCCGGACGCTGTGCTGGCCCGCCCGCGATCCCTTCAACGCCTCCAAGCGGTTCGCCGGTGGGACGCGGAGATCGTCGATGGTCTGCGCGGCGTGCAACGCCATCAGCTTCTGCCGCGCCCGCTTGCGCACATCCGCCGGAACGCCCTTCGCCGGAGCATCCACGAAAAGCGCCACGGTCCGCTTGTCGGCGAAGGTCTTGATCATGGGCGTACCGTAGCGCGGCACGTCCGTAACGTCAAGCGGTACGCTTTTCCGTTCGTCATCGTCAGGAGAACCGAAGACATGACCACCACCCCCTCGGCCCGCGAGGTCGTCGCATGACCCAGGCGCCGGCTGTCTGGCTGCCGGAAAAGGGCGATGCGCGAGACAGGCACCTGACCCGCAGCGACATCGCCCGGCTGCTGTGGGCTGCCAGGCGGTCGCCGCGCGGGCGGCTTCACCTGCCGCTGTTCATCCTGATCGCCTTCTATACGGGTGCGCGCCGGACGGCGATCCTGCAGCTCCAGTGGCAGCCGAACACCTCCGGCGGATGGGTCGACCTCGACCGCGGCGTCATCGACTTCAAGGGCGGGGCGCGGCGGACGAAGAAGCGCCGCGCCGCCATCCCGATCCCGGACCGGCTGCTGACCTTCCTGCGCTACGCCCGGCGGCGGACGAAGCAATACGTGATCGAGTTCGAGGGGGATCCGATCCGGGATCCGAAGAAGGCGCTCGGAACGGCCGGCCGCGCCGCCGGTCTCGGCTCAGTCTTCAGCCACCTCCTGAAGCACTCGGCCGTGACGTATCTGGTGAAATGCGGCGTGCCGCTCTGGCACGTATCGGAGTGGACCGGAACGTCGGTGGAGACGCTGCAGCGCCACTATGGGCACCACGCCCCAGACTATCTGAACAAGGTCCGGGAGGCACTGCGGTGATCGATGCGGGATTTTTGCAGGATTAAAAGCACAACGGCCCAGCTGACGATGCAGCTAGGCCGTTGAAAAACTTGGCGGACCCGAATGGATTCGAACCATCGGCCTCTGCCTTCGGAGGGCAGCGCTCTATCCAGCTGAGCTACGGGTCCATCGCTTGTGGAGGCGCAACATAGCCGAAGCCTCATGGCGACGCAAACACAAAAATCACTGAATTTGCCATGGCGGAAAGAGGGTCGGAAACGCCGGCCCGACCCTTCCCGGAAGCCGGTTTTCATCCATGGAAACGTTTCCATTCTTCATGAAACCGTTTTCCTGACGTCACGCGATTGCAACACGCCTCCGTCACTCTGCCTCCGCGCTGGATCGGCCGGCGCCGGAAAACACGGGTGGCGGATGGTTCGGGACGGGATGCGATTTACGGAGGGCCCGGCGGGGAGAGGCGTCGACCGGGTGGCGACGATCCGCGATGTCGCGGCGCGCGCCGGGGTGTCGATCGCCACCGTGTCGCGCGTCCTCAACGGCAGCGGCAACGCCACGCCGGAAACGACGGAAAAAGTCCGCATCGCCGCGTCCGACCTCGCCTTCCGCCCCAGTACCATCGGGCGCAGCCTGAAGGCGGCGCGCACCCGCACCGTCGGCGTGCTGGTTCCGTCGCTCACCAATCCGGTCTTCGCCGAAAGCGTCGCCGGCATCCAGGAGGCGGCGGCCGAGGCCGGATACAGCGTCCTGATCGCTTCCACCGACTATGACCCCGGCCGCGAATCCCGCGCCATCGAAGGACTGCTGTCCAACCGGGTCGAAGGGCTGGTGTTGACCGTCGCCGACGCCGACCGCAGCGGCTCGCTCGACACGCTGGACGAGGTCCGGCTGCCCTATGTCCTGGCCTACAACCAACCCGAACGCGCCGGCCGCGCCCATGTGTCGGTCGACAATGTCGCGGCATCCCGCGCAGTGGTGGAGCGGATGGCGGCGCTCGGCCACCGGCGCATCGGCATGGTCGCCGGGCGCTTCCGCCACTCCGACCGTTCGCGCCGGCGTCATGCCGGCTGGCAGGCGGCATTGGCCGATGCCGGCCTGCCGCCCGGTCCGGTGATGGAGGTCGATTTCAACGATCTGCGGCTCGCCCATCGGCTCGCCCCCCATCTGGAAGGACCGGAACGGCCGACCGCGCTGTTCGCCTCCAACGACCTGCTGGCTCTCGCCACCATCCGGGCTCTGCGCGACCTCGGCCTGTCGGTGCCGGAGGACCTGTCGGTCTGCGGCTTCGACGGAATCGAGGTCGGCCGCCTGATGTCGCCCAGCCTCGCCACACTGGTCCAGCCGGCCCGCGCCATGGGCGCCACCGCCTTCGAATGCCTGCGCTCCGGCGACCTGCCGGGCCGGGCCGTCATGCTTCCCTTCACCCTGCGCCCGGGAGAATCGCTCGGCCCGGCGCCCTCGGAACCAACCAAAGCGCTTCCCGACCGGAGATTTCCGCCATCATGATCAAGCCGTTCCTGTTCGGCGCCGCCACGCTTGCCACCGTGCTGGCCGCCGCCGTCACCGGCACCGTCGCCCCCGCCATCGCGGCGGAGCCGACCGCCATCTGCTACAACTGCCCGCCGGAATGGGCCGACTGGGCGTCGCAGCTGAAGGCGATCAAGGCCGATCTCGGCATCGCCGTGCCGTTCGACAACAAGAACTCCGGCCAGTCGCTGGCCGCCATGCTGGCGGAAAAGGACAAGCCGGTGGCCGACGTCGTCTATCTCGGCGGACCGGTCGGCATCCAGGCCAAGGCGGCGGGCATCGTCGCCCCCTACAAGCCGGCCGGCTGGGCGGACATCCCCGACGGCATGAAGGATGCCGACGGCAACTGGTTCGCCATCCACAGCGGCACGCTGGGCCTCTTCGTCAACACCGAGGCGCTGGGCGGCAAGCCGGTGCCGCAGAGCTGGGCCGACCTGCTGAAGCCCGACTATTCGGGCATGGTCGGCTATCTCGACCCGACCAGCGCCGCCGTCGGCTATGTCGGCGCGCTGGCGGTCAACCTGGCGCTGGGCGGAGATTACGCCAGCTTCGACAAGGCCATCGGCTGGTTCAAGGATCTCCAGAAGAACCAGCCCATCGTTCCGAAGCAGACCTCCTACGCCCGCGTGCTGTCGGGCGAGATTCCGATCCTGATCGATTACGACTTCAACGCCTACCGGGCCAAATACACCGACAAGGCCCCGGTCGCCTTCGTCATCCCGAAGGAAGGGACGGTGTCGGTTCCCTATGTCATGGCGCTGGTCAAGAACGGCCCGAACCCGGAAAACGGGAAGAAGGTGCTGGACTATGTGCTGTCGGACAAGGGCCAGACCCTGTGGGCCAACGCCTTCATGCGCCCGGTCCGGGCCGAGGCGATGTCGGCGGAGACCGCGGCCAAGTTCCTGCCGGCCGCCGATTACGCCCGCGCCCGGCCGGTCGATCTCGTCCGCATGGCCGAGGCGCAGAAGGGCTTCATGGACCGCTATCAGGCGGAGGTGAAGTGAGCACCTGCGTGCAGGGAAGTCCGCTTTCCGTCCGGCCCGCGGGGCATCCGCGGACCGGACGGGGACCGGCGACCGAGCCGCTGCGGCTGGCCGCCCTGCTGGCACCGGCAGCGGTGGTGTTCGCGGCCTTCTTCCTGCTGCCGCTGGTCCGCCTGATCCTGATCGGCGCCGGCGGTGCCGAGGGATGGGCGGCCTATCTCACCACGCTCGCCGATCCCGGCCATCTCGACAGCCTGATCTCCACGCTGGCGCTGTCGGCAGGGGTGACGCTGGTGACGCTGGCGGTATCGACCGTCGCCGGGCTGTTCCTGGTGCGCCATCATTTCCCCGGCCATGCGCTGCTGGTGGCATTGCTGACCTTCCCGCTGGCCTTTCCCGGCGTGGTGATCGGCTTCATGGTCATCATGCTGGCCGGGCGGCAGGGGCTGATCGGCACCATCACCCAGGCGCTGACCGGGGGAAAGCTGGTCTTCGCCTATTCGATGGCGGGGCTGTTCCTCGGCTACGTCTATTTCTCGATCCCGCGCGTCATCCTGACGGTGATGGCAGCGGCCGAGAAGCTCGACCCACGGCTGGAAGAGGCGGCGCGGTCGCTGGGCGCCCCGCCCTGGCGGGTGGTGGCCGACTTGATCCTGCCGGCCCTGAAGCCGGCGCTGATCTCCGCCGGCGCCCTGTGCTTCGCCACGTCGATGGGCGCCTTCGGTACAGCCTTCACCCTCGCCACCCGGATCAACGTGCTGCCGATGACGATCTACACCGAATTCACGCTCCAGGCGAACATCGCCGCGGCGGCGGCGCTCAGCGTCCTGCTCGGCCTGATCACCTGGGCGGCGCTGGCGGTGGCGCGCAGCGTCGCCGGCACCTCCGTCGCGGCGGCGGGGTGACGGCGATGAGCACGCTTCCCAACACGCCGGCCGATCGACGCGGCTGGGGCTTCTGGCTGCAGCTGGCCTTCACCCTGCTGGTCTGCGCCCTGCTGACCGTGCCGATGGTGATGTCGATGCTGGCGGGACTGACAGCCAATTATTTCGTCGGGCTGAAGAGCGGCCTGACCCTGCGCTGGGTGGAGGAGGTGTTGCGGGTCTATTCCGGCACCATCCTCCTGTCGCTGCAGATCGCCTTCGCCTGCCTCGCCTGTACCCTGGCGCTGGGCGTGCCGGCCGCCTATGCCCTGGCGCGGCGGCCCGGCCGGATCGCCCGGCTGGTGGAAGAGCTGCTGATGATGCCGGTCGCCATCCCCGGCCTAGCCACCGCGCTGGCACTGATCGTCACCTATGGCGGCGTCGGCGACTTGCGCAGCAGCTGGCTGTTCATCCTGATCGGCCATGTGCTGTTCACCCTGCCCTTCATGGTCCGCGCCGTTCTGGCGGTGATGGGATCCATCGACCTGAAGACGCTGGAGGAGGGGGCGGCCAGCCTGGGCGCCGGCTTCCTGCGGCGCTTCGCCACCGTGGTGCTGCCCAACTGCCGCTCCGGCATCCTGGCCGGGTCGCTGATGGTGCTGACCCTGTCGGTCGGCGAGTTCAACCTGACCTGGCTGCTGCACACGCCGCTGACCAAGACGCTGCCGGTCGGGCTGGCCGACAGCTACGCCTCGCTGCGGATCGAGATCGGCAGCGCCTATACCCTCGTCTTCTTCCTGATGATCGTGCCCAGCCTGATCCTGCTGCAGGGTCTGGCGAAGCGCGGCCGTCCCACCGTTTGAGACCGCTCCCCATGTCCGACAGCGCCATGCCCGACAGCTTCCACCTCGACGCCGTGCCGATCCGCCTGGAGCGCTGCGGCAAGACCTTCGCCGGCGGCGCCCGTGCGCTGGAGCCGCTGGACCTGTCCATCCGCGGCGGCGAGACCATCGTCTTCCTGGGCCCAAGCGGCTGCGGCAAGACCACCACGCTGCGCATCCTCGCCGGGCTGGAAAGCCCCGATCCCGGCGGCCGGGTGCTGTTCGGCGAGGAGGACGTCACCGCCCTGCCGATCGAGCGGCGCAATGTCGGCATGGTGTTCCAGAGCTACGCCCTGTTCCCCAACATGACGGTGGCGGAGAATGTCGCCTACGGCCTGAAGGTGCGCAAACTCGCCCGCGCCGACCGCGCCCGCCGGGTGGAGGAGATGCTGGAGCTGATGCATCTCGGCGGCTTCGCCGGGCGGCGGATCGACCAGCTGTCCGGCGGGCAGCGGCAGCGGGTGGCGCTGGCCCGCGCCCTGGTGGTACGCCCACGCGTGCTGCTGCTGGACGAGCCGCTGACCGCGCTCGACGCCAAGCTGCGCGACAGCCTGCGGCTGGAGATCGACCGGCTGCTGCGCGGGCTTGGCATCACCGCCGTCTACGTCACCCACGACCAGGGCGAGGCGATGGCGCTGGGCGACCGCATCGTCGTGATGGCCAAGGGCCGGGTGGCGCAGGTGGGCACCCCGCGCGAGATCTATTACCAGCCGGCCGACGGCTTCGTCGCCGATTTCATCGGCACCATGAACCGGCTGAACGGCACGGTCAGGGACGGCGCGCTGTCCGTCGGCCGGGCCACCCTGCCCTGGACCGGGGCGGATGGCGCGGTCGACCTGCTGGTCCGGCCGGAGGATCTGGCGCTGGCCGGGGAGGCCGACGGCCATCTCGGCGGGCGCATCGCCGCCGCCGTGTTCCTCGGCGACCGCACCCGTCTGGTGGTGGAGCCGGCGGACGGCCCGCCGCTGACGGTCGACGCCGCCGGGCGGAGCGAGCTGGGGCGCGGCGACCGGGTGTGGCTGCGCGTCGATCCGGCGAGGCTGCTGGCGGTGCCGTGAGTGAGTGAATTGCAAGGTTAGCCCCCTCCCCACCCCTCCCCCGCTTCGCGGGAGAGGGAGTTGAGCGCCGGAGCGGCGGAGTTCCCTCTCCCGCGTCAACGGGGGAGGGTCAGGGAGGGGGCATACCTCTCCAAATCAAACATCTAAGCCCCGATAGGCTGACCCATGATCATCGTCCAGATCACCGACACCCACATCAAGCCGCCCGGCCGCCTCGCTTACCGGAAGGTCGACACCGCGCCGTTCCTGGAGCACGCCGTCGCCGCCATCCTGGCGCTCAGCCCCCGCCCCGACGTGATCCTGGCGACCGGCGACCTCGTGGATGCCGGCCATGCCGAGGAGTATGAGCGGCTGCTCGGCCTGCTGCGCCCGCTCGACATCCCGCTCCTCGCCGTTCCCGGCAACCACGACGAGCGCGCCGGCCTCGCCCACGCCTTCCCGGATCTGGCGGCGCGGGTCGGCGGCAGCCGGTTCTTCCACTACACGGTGGAGGACTGGCCGGTCCGCCTGATCGCCATGGACACCGTCCTGCCCGGCTCCGGCGCGGGAGAGGTCTGTGCGGAGCGGCTGGACTGGCTCGACGCCCGCCTGTCGGAACAGCCGGACCGGCCGACCATCGTCTTCCAGCACCACCCGCCCTTCGCCACCGGCATCGGCCACATGGACCGGCTCGGCCTGTCGGGCGCGGCGGAGATGGCCGCGGTGGTGCGCCGCCATCCGCAGGTCGAGCGCGTGCTGTGCGGCCACCTGCACCGGCCGATCCAGGTGCGCTGGGCCGGCACCATCGCCTCGACCGCACCGTCCACCGCGCATCAGGTCGCGCTCGACCTGCGCGACGACGCGCCGTCCGCCTTCGTGATGGAGCCGCCGGGCTACCAGATCCACATGTGGCGCGCCGACACCGGAATCGTCAGCCACACCGCGGCGATCGGTGCCTTTGACGGCCCCCATCCCTTCTTCAAGGATGGAAAGCTGATCGACTGACGTTGATCGACGGACAAGGGTATTCCGCCCCGCTGTCACGCGCCTGTCACGGGCTTGGCGTAAGACAGGCCACCTCACCGCTGCTCCCACGGAGACGACAGAGATGAAGGCGTTCCTCGCCACCCTCGCCACGGTCCTGACGCTTGCCCTCGGCCATACCGCGCAAGCGGACGGCGCAAGCGGAAAGCTGGTGCTCTACACCTCGCAGCTGGAGCCGGACGCCCGCCAGACGGTGGAGGCCTTCAAGGCGAAGAACCCCGGCGTCGAAGTGGAATGGATCCGCAACGGCACCACCGAGCTGATGAACAAGCTGCGCGCCGAATTCACCGCCGGTGCGCCGCAGCCCGACCTGCTGCTGATCGCCGACGCGGTGACGATGGAATCGCTGAAGGCGGAAAAGCGGCTGCAGCCCTATGCCGGCGCCCCCGTTTCCGGCTACCGCCCCGGCACGCACGATACGCAGGGCTATTGGTTCGGCACCAAGCTGATCACCACCGGCATCGTCTACAACACCGCCGCGACGATGAAGCCGACCTCCTGGCAGGATCTGCTGAAGCCGGAGGCCAAGGGCAGCACGGTGATGCCCAGCCCGCTCTATTCGGGGGCCGCCGCCATCCACATGGCGTCGATCAAGGCGCAGCCGGCGCTGGGCATGGCCTATTACGAGGCGTTGCACCGCAACGGCGTCACCGCCGCCAAGGGCAACGGCGGCATCCTGAAGGACGTGGCCGGCGGGGCCAAGCTCTACGGCATGATCGTCGACTACCTGCCGATCCGCGAGAACCTGAAGGGCGCCCCCGTCGCCTTCGTCTTCCCCAAGGAGGGGGTCAGCGCGGTCAGCGAGCCGGTGGCGATCCTCAGCACCGCCAGGAACCCGGCGGCGGCCAAGGCCTTCATCGACTTCCTGCTGAGCCGCGAGGGGCAGGAGTTGGCCTCCGCCCAGGGCTTCCTGCCGGCCCTGCCGGGGGTGAACCCGCCGCCGGGCTTCCCCGATCCGGCGGCCATCACCCTGATGCCCTACGACCCCGCCAAGGCGCTGGCCGAGGACGAGGCCAACAAGCGCGCCTTCGCCGACCTGTTCGGCGGGTGAGAAGGGTGGATGCGGACTGGAAGAATCCCCTCTCCCCCCCGGGGAGAGGGTTAGGGTGAGGGGGATGCGTTGCAGGGCTCTTCAAGAATCGCGCACCCCGATCCTCCTGTGAAAATCCGACCTGTGCGTCCCCCTCACCCCGACCCTCTCCCCGACCCTCACCCCGGGGCGGAGAGGGGGATTACCCCGTGCGGTCGAAGGACGGCACAGGACTTCTTGCGCACCCTGCCCGGCTGGCCGCTGCTGGTCGGGCTTGTGGTGCTTCTGCCGATTTTGCGCCTGCTGTGGGAGGCCGGCGACCCGGCGGTGCTGGGCCGCGTGCTCGACAGCCCCGCGACATGGCGGGCGACCGCCAACAGCATCGCCATCGCGGCGGGCGCCACGCTGGCGGCAGGGCTGCTCGGCGGCCCCTTCGCCCTGCTGGCCGGACTGACCGACCTGCGCGGCCGGACAGCGCTGAGCTTCGCCCTGATCCTGCCGCTGATGATTCCGCCGCAGATCGTGGCGATGGCCTGGACCCATCTTGCCGGCTCGGGAAGCCCGCTGCTGCGCCCTCTCGGGCTGGCTCCGCCGGTCGGCACCGCCAATCCGGTGCAGTCGTCCGCCGGCATGGTGCTGGTGATGGGGATCGAACATGCGCCGCTGGTCTTCCTCGCCCTGCGCGCCGCCCTGCGCGCGGTTCCCGGCGACATGCTCGAAGCCGCGCGGGCATCGGGGGCCGGCCCCTGGCGCGCGGTGCGCGGCGTGGTGCTGCCGCTCTGCCTGCCCGGCCTGATCGCCGGGCTGGCCATGGCCTTCGTCGCGGCGCTGGGCAATTTCGGCGTCCCCGCCCTGCTCGGCGTGCCGGCCGGCATCCCGATGCTGCCGACGCTGATCTACCGGCGGCTCGCCGGCTTCGGCCCGTCCGCCCTGCCGGAGGTGGCGGTGCTCGCCGCCCTGATCGGCATCGTCGCCTGCCTGGGCATCGCGGCGCAGACGGTCCTGCAGGCCCGCGTCGCCAGCCGCCTGCCCGGCGGCGCCCGGCCGCTCGCCCCCCTGCCGCTCGGCCGTGCCCGCCCGGCGGTGGAGGCACTGGCCTGGAGCCTGCTGCTCCTGCTGGTCGCGGCGCCGCTGGCCGCCCTGCTGGCGACCAGCCTGGTCCGCGTCTACGGCCTGCCCATCGGGATCGGGACGCTGACGCTGGCCCATTACCGGGAGGTGCTGGCGCTCGATCAGGTCGGACGGGCCTTCGCCAACTCGGTACTGCTGTCGGGGTCGGCGGCGGTGCTGCTCGGGCTGCTGGCGGTCCCGTTCGCCCATGCCATGGCCCGCAGCGGCAAAGCCGGCCGCATCGCCCGCGCCGTCGGCGTGCTGGTCGAGCTGCCGCACGCGGTGCCGGGCGTCGTGCTGGGCATCGGCTGCATCCTGCTGTTCCTGAAGCCGTTTCCCGGGCTCGGGTTCAGCATCTACGGCACGCTGTGGATCATCCTGGCCGCATATCTGGTCCGCTTCCTGCCGCTGGCCCTGCGCCCGGTGCAGGCCGCCTGCGCCGCGCTCGACCCGGCGGTGGAGGAGGCGGCCCGCGCGCTCGGCGCCGGCCCGCTGCGCCGCCTGCTGACCGTGGTGGCCCCGCTGGTCGCCCCCGCCGCCGCGGCCGGCGGCCTGCTGGTCTTCCTCACCGCCTTCAACGAGCTGACCGTTTCCATCCTGCTGTGGTCGCAGGGCCGCGAGACGCTGGGCGTCGTCGTCTATGCGCTGGAGGAGGGCGGCAGCCCGACGCTGGGCGCCGCGCTCGGCGTCATCGCCATCCTGGTCGTGCTGGCCGCCATGCTCGCCGCCGGGGCGCTGGGCCGCCGCCTGCCGCCGGGCGTCATTCCCTGGCGCGATTGAGATCCGTCAGGCCGGCAATCCACTCAGGTCATCCCCGCCGCCCGGCGCACCGCCTCCAGCACCGCCAGCACGTCGCGCGCCTGTTCGGCCGTGACGGGCGGCGGTTCCCCGTCCAGGATCGCGGCGGCAACCCCGCGGTAGAAGGCCGGATAGTCGCCGGGCAGGGTCGCCACCCGGCGCTCCGTCCCGTCGGCCTGGACCAGCAGGGCATGGTTTCCCGGATCGTCCAGGCCCCAATCCGGCCCGGCCGGCATGCGGCCGGCGCGCAGAGCCTCCTCCTGCCCGTCCATGCCGTGCTTGAGGAAACTGCCGCGGTCGCCATGCAGCTGGAACCGCGGTCCCGGCCGGCAGACCACCGTCCCGCAATGCAGGATCGTCCGCATCGGCCCATAGCCGAGAACGATGTGGAACCAGTCGTCGACCAGCGCGTCCGGCCGCTGGGCACCGACATCGGCAAGGATGCGGTCCGGCATGCCGAACAGGGTCAGCGCCTGATCGATCAGGTGGGCGCCCAGGTCGAACAGCACCCCCGACCCGGCCAGGCTCCGCTCGCGCCAGCCCTGCTTGATCTGCGGCCGGAAGCGGTCGAAATGCGCCTCATAGTGATAGGGCCGGCCGACCGCGCCGCTGTCCAGGCAGTCGCGCAGGGTCAGGAAATCGTTGTCCCAGCGCCGGTTGTGGAAGACGGTCAGCAGCAGCCCCTGCCGCCGGGCCAGTTCGATCAGCTCGTCGGCCTCCGCGACGGCGGTCGCCATCGGCTTGTCGATCACGACATGCTTGCCGGCCAGCAGGGCGGCGCGGGCCAAGGGAGCATGGCTGGTGTTAGGGGTCGCGATAACCACGAGGTCGATGGCCGGATCGGCGATCACCGCATCCGCCGTCGCCGCCTGTGCGCCCGGCGCCACCCGGCGGATGTCGTCGACGCGCGAACTGGCGACCGCCGTCAGGCGCAGGCGCGGTTCGCACAGGATCAGCGGGGCATGGAACACCGATCCGGCAAGGCCGAACCCAAGCAGACCGACCGACAGGCTCTTCATCGTTCCAGTTCCCTCCCATTCACGGCGCAGGCGCCGGCATCCTCGCCCGGATCCGGCCGAACCGCCAGGAGGCGAACCAAACCGGCTATCGGTCAACCTGTCCATCTGTGAATTGAATTCACAGATGATGGGATGAGCCGAGCGGTTTCCAAGCGGCCTGCCGCGCCATATCTCTGCGTTCACGAAACGAACGGCCACCGGCCGGTCCATCAGACCATCCCACCAGGAGAGACCCCCATGCTGACAGTAAACGCCCATGGCGCCGCGATTCCCGCGCTGGGATTCGGCGTGTTCCGCATGTCGGACGCGGAGGTCGAGACCGTGGTTCCCGCCGCGCTCGAAGCCGGCTTCCGCCATTTCGATACCGCGCAGATCTACCGCAACGAGGCCGCGCTCGGCCGCGCCCTCCAGGCGGCGGGCGCCCGCCGCGACGAACTGTTCCTGACCACCAAGGTCTGGGTCGACCGCTACAGCCCCGACCGCTTCGCCGCCTCGGTCGACGAGAGCCTCGACAAGCTGAAGGTCGACCGGGTCGACCTGCTGCTGCTGCACTGGCCGGCCGATCAGGTCGCCATCGCCGACCAGATCGAGATGCTGAGCGCCGTCCAGGCGGCCGGCAAGACCCGCTTCATCGGGGTCAGCAACCAGAACATCACCCAACTCCGCCTGTCGGTGACGCGCAGCGCGGCGCCGATCGTCACCAACCAGATCGAGGTCCACCCCTACCTCGACCAGCGGGCGATGGCTGAGGCGGCCAAGGCCGCCGGCGTGGCGATCACCGCCTATTACGCCATGGCCGACGGCGCGGTGCCCCGCGATCCCGAATTGCAGCGGATCGGGGCCAAATACGGTAAGAACGCCGCGCAGATCGCCCTGCGCTGGCTGGTCCAGCAAGGCTTCGTCGCGCTGTCCAAGACCGCCCGGCCCGAACGGGTCGCCGAGAACATCGCTATCTTCGATTTCACCCTGGATGACGGCGACATGGCGGCGATAGCCGGTCTTGCCCGTCCGGACGGCCGGCTGGTCAGCCCTGCCGGTCTGGCACCGGCCTGGGACAAGTGAAGACGGCAGGCGCGGGAACCATCCCGCGCCGCTTCGTTCCCACAGCACCCTCGAACCGAGAGGGCATTCGAAGATCGCCCCCAAGAAAGGGTGGCCCGACATCCGGCGCCGCAAGATGGGGGGAGCCCCGCCGCTCCCAAGGGGGTAGGCACAAACCCTCCAACTCCCCCCTGCTTGCTGCAGCGATGCAAAAAAGCCATGTCGCCGACCATGATGGGAAGGGATCGCTTGCGTCAATTCAGTCCTTTGTTGCAGCGGCGATGTCCGCGTCTCCGATCGCACGGACATAATGGCGGCAAAACCGCAGCGGCGGGTCAACCGCCCGAGCGATCCGCATGGTGCCGGCAGTAGTACCAAATCACCGAACCTCAACCCAAATTCATTCTTTATGGCATTACCCGATATTCTATAGAATTATTCTCGCCGCTCCTGCGATTTACTGACACGAAAGATCGAAATCCAATGTCGGTCGCAAAAACCAGGCTCGCATCCCATATATATGATTCGAAAAATTCCAAAGACCATTTCCTAGAGGCGCTCGACACAATAGGGTTCCTGGTATTTTTATCGCTGCTGTCTTATTCAGTTCTGAGTTATTTTCTTGCCGCAGCGGATGCCCGCTACGGGCAGATGAACCTGCCCAACCAAGCCGCATTCTTTGCCCGTCTGGCGAACGTCGTCGCCGATCTCCCGATTCCCCTGGCGCATGCGCTGACCGACGGCAACGTCTTCACCCATGACGCCCTCTATTTCCTGTCCTATTGCCTGCCGCTTGCGATCCCGGTCGCCGCGGCCGTCTGGCTGCTTCGCCGCTTGTCGCGCATCGACGGCCCGGTCACGAAGGAGATGACCGACCGGCTTTTCCTGTGGCCGGTCCTCTTCAGCGCCGCCTGCCTGCCGTCGGTTCCGGTCATGACCCAGGATCTTTGGTTTTCCGCGCTCTGGGGCGACCAGATCATCCACGGGATCAACCCCTACTATGTTCCGTTCACACCGGAGCGGGCCGGCATCTTTCCCTTCGACGACCCGCCGGCGATGATGACCTACGGCCCCCTGTGGGCGGTGGTTTCGGCCTTGGTCATGGCGCTCAGCGGCGGAAACGTCTGGCTGACCGGGCTTTTGTTCAAGCTGATCCTGGCCGCTGCGTGGATCGCCGGCCTGGACATCGTCCGCCGGATCGGCCGGACCGGCGGCGAGGCGACCGCCGCCGCCGGCCTCGTCCTCTTCGGCTGGCTGCCGATCGGCCATATCTACTCGGCCGGCGAAGCCCACAACGACATGGCGATGGTCGTCTTCATGCTGCTGTGGCTGATGCGCCTTCCCCTGGGGGACCGTGCCGGCCCGCTGGCGCTGGCGGCCTCGGCCGCCTGCAAATACACCAGCGCCGTCCTCGTCTCCGTCGACCTTCTGTACCGGCTGCGGATGTCCGGCCGCCGCGGACTGAAGGACAGGCTCGCCTCCTATCTCCTGCGCGGAATCCCGGCGGCGGCCTTCTTCCTTGCCGTCCTCTTCCTCTTCTTCCGCTCCCCCAGCTTCTTCGACGGGGTTCGCGGCATGTCCGGCTGGCAGTGGCTCCAGCCGGTCGATGTGGTCCGGGTGGCCGAGAGGCTGCTCGGCCTCGACCTTGCCCCCTTGCGCTGGCTCGTCCGCGGCGCCTTCGCCGCCTTCGCCCTCTGGACGCTGGCCATGCTGTACCGGCAACCCGTCGCAGGGAATGCCTGGAAGGCCGCAACCGCCGTGATGGCGGCGGTGGTGTTCAGTGTCTCGACCCATATGTGGCCCTGGTTCATGCTCTGGGTCCTGGCGCCGGCCGCCCTCGTTCCGTCCTGGTGGTTCTCGCGCTGGATCTTCGCCGTCGCGGCGCTGGCCCCCTTCGCGATCGTTCCCTTCTGGCGCTACGAGACGGGGCTCGATCCTTTCCTCACCAAGACCCTTCCCGCCCTGCCCCTCTATCTGGGCGCAACCCTCGCCATGATCTGGATGCTGGACCGCAAGGACCGGATCGCGGTCGGTGCCTGGGCGGCGGCGCTCCCGCAACGGCTGCGCCTCGCCCGCCTGCTCCGCTCGTGACCGGGGCGGGTCCGATCGACCATTCCCCGATCAACGGTTCCGTCCTTCCCCGGGAGCGACTGCATGCTGATGCCAAACTCACCACCGGCCCCACGAACAAGGGACAGGAGCCTGGACATTGTCCGTGTCACCGCCCTCGTCTTCATGGTGACGGCCCACTGGGGACGCGCACTGCAGGATTCCTACCAACTCGTCAACATCCTGCAATTCGTCTTCGAAGTGGCACCGGTGCTGTTCTTCTTCGCATTCGGAATGACGCTGGAGCATTTCCTGCGAAAACCGCTGGCCCGGCGGATCGAAAGCCACCTGAAGCTGTTCATCCTCGCTGTGGTCCACAGCCTGTATGGGCAGCAGACACCGCTTTCCAGCGATTTCTTCATGTTCCTGTTTGCCGCCAGGCTTCTGTTCGACATCCATTCCCAAATCAGCGCCGCCAACCGGGTTCTGGTCGCCGCCTTCGTTCTGGCGCTCTGTGGCGCATGGGTCGCCCTGCCCTTTCCAATCGCCTACGACTTCTTCATGCCGTCCTTTCCGGGATGGTTCCCCGTCTTCCCATGGATTCTCTTCGTTGCGGCGGGCCGGGCATATTCCCGGCATCGGCAAGATCCCCGAACCGCCGCTGTCGCCCTGTTCGGACTGTCCCTCGCCCTCTTCGACGCCCTCATCCTCGGCAACAGGCTATCGAAATGGCCACTGTCGCCGGACTATGCCCTGCTCTTCGCAAGCGGGACTGCCCTGGCCTTCATCGTCCTCGACCGCATCCGCTGGCCCGCCCTGCTGCCCTGGCGGACAATCGAACTGCTGTCCGGAAATCTGCTGCTGGCAACGGCACTCCATTATGTCGCCGTGGCCGTGGTGACGTCGACGCATCACAGACTGGCCCCGCTGCTGGTCGCATGGGTTTCCGAGCGATATCTGGCGCCGGCATTCAGCCTGGAATACATCGTCCTGGCGTTCGCAGCCGTCCTCATCCTGATCGGCCTGGTCCGCGGAGCCGTGGCCACCGCCGGCTGGCTCGACAGCCGGGGCATCCTCGGCACACTCGACGGCCTCTTCCCGGCGATCGCGGTGGTCGGGATCGTTCTCTACGCCGGGTCGCTCCATCTCGATGCGGGCCTGCGCCTGGCTGGGCTTCCCCTTCTGTGCAGCTTGGCCCTCCTGATGGTCTACAAGCGGGCGTGACCGGAGCCGCGGCTTATCCCCCCTGCCCCCCGCGTCCGCCGGTCGGCCGTCAGCCCACCTGCCGCTCCACCCAGGCGGCGGCGCCGGCCGGAGAGCGGAACTCGGACACGGCGCGCACAACCAGGTCGGGAAGGCGATCGCGGGCCATCCGCGCCAGCGCGTCGCCGGGTCCGATCTCCAGCAGCACGCGGCAGCCCATCTCCCGCAATCCGTCGAGGCAGGCGGCCCAGGCCACCGTCTCCGTCATCTGCCGAGTCAGCGCCGAGACCGCCCGCTCGCGCGTGAAGACCGCCGAGCCGTCGATGCCGGCCAGCACCGGAACGGCCGGTGCGCGCAGCCCGCCGGCCGCCAGCATTGGCCCGAACTCCGCCGCCGCCGGGGCCATGCGGCGGGTGTGGGAGGCCACGTCCACCGCCAGCGGCGTGATTGCGGCGCCCAGCGCCAGAACCGCCCGCTCGATGGCGGCCAGCGCCGTGCGGCGCCCGCCGACCACCAGCCGGTCGGGGCCGTTGTCGATGGCGATGTCGGCATCATGCTCCCGGCACAGCATCTCCAGCCGCGGCCGGTCGAGCCCGCGCACCGCCAGCAGGCCGCCCGGCTCCGGATCGGCCCGGTCCATCGCCTGCGCCCGCTTTTGCGCCAGCGCCAGCAGGTCGCCGAGGTCGAGCGCATCGGCGACATGGTAGGCGGACAGCTCCCCCAGGCTGTATCCGGCCACCGCCCGCACCGGCGGCAGGCGGGGCCGCAGGGCCGCCCAGGTCGCCGCCTGCACCGCGCAGAGCAGCGGCTGGGCAACGGCGTTGCGCCGCATCTCCGCCTCCGGCCCGGCGGCGACCACCCGCGGATCCCAGCCGAGCGCCGCGGCCGCGCCGTCCAGCACCGCCTGCGCCGCCGGCTCCACGCGCAGTCCGTCGAGCATGCCCGACCCCTGCGCGCCCTGGCCGGAACAGAGAATGCCGAGGCTCATGCCGCCCGCTCCCTCAGACCATGGACGAACTGCGCCGCCGCCAGCATGTCGGCGCTGCCGCCGGGCGACAGGCGGCGAACGACGCAGGCGCGGTGCAGGGCCAGCGCCTCGTCCCGCCACTCCGCGTGGAACACCCCGCCGCGGTCGAGAAAGCGCCGCGCCCCGGCCTGGATGAAGGCCAGCCCGGCCGGGCCGCCGCGGTGCAGCAGGTTGGTGTCCTCCAGCACGGCCATCAGGGAGAACAGGGCCTGCACCGATGCCCGCTCCGGATCGGCGCCCGCCGCCAGCGCACGGTCGAGCGCCGGCAGCGCCACCTCGAACAGGGTCGGGAAGCCGTCGGCCGCCTCCTGCCGGGCGCCGCGGGCGCCGTAGCGCGTCACCGCCCGCGCGCCATGGCTGTCGGGCGCCTGCGGGGCCGCCGCCAGGATGCCGGCGCCCCACAGCGCCGCCGCCGTCGCTCCCAAACCATTCCCCCGCAGCGTTCGCCCGCGCCGCATCCGCCAGCCCGCCGCCGCGGCGAGAAGGCCGAGCCCGAACACCGCCCCGCGGTGGGTGTTGACCCCTCCGGTGGCCGCCAGCATCCGCCGTTCGGCAGTGATGCCGAGCTCGCGCAAGGTAGGGAAGTCCGCCCCCTCCGCCCCGGCCGCGGCGATGGCGCGGAAATAGCCGCGCAGCGCGAACAGGCTGCGCAGGAAGGTGCCCATGTCCATGTCGTCATGGCTGCCGCTGTCGAGCGGGCTGACCAGCCCCGGCTTCGGGTGCAGCGCCAGTTCGGCGTAGAGCGCACGGACTGCCGCCCGCCCGATGGCACCGGCCAGGGGGAGGGCCGGAGGAGGAAGCGCGCCGGTTTCGCCCTCGACGATCCGTGGACAGGCGACGGTGCGGATCATGCGGCCTCCACGTTCGCGAACAGGGCCAGCACCGCCGCGGTGTCATACAGGCCGACCTCCGCCGCTCCCTTCACCAGAAGCCGTGCGGGACGGCCGGCCAGTTCGCGCCACGCCACCCCTGCCCCGCCGGGCAGCAGGATCTCGCCGTCCAGGCGCGGGCCGGCGCCATGGGATGCGTCATCGACCTCCGCCAGCAGCCCCAGCAGCCGGTCCAGCCCGGTCCGGCACCGCGGCGCAAACAGCAGGTCGACGTCGGACTCCGCCCGGACATAGCCCAGCCCGGTGCGGTGCTGCCATGCCAGCGACCCGTACACCGCCGCCGGCACACCCAGCGCCGCCGACCGCCGGGCCAGCTCGGCCAGCGGCGCCCGCCACTCCGCCGGGGCCGCATCCAGCGCCTCGGCCAGCGGCACCGGCCCCATCCGCCCCGCCACGGCATCGGCCGCCACATGGACAGCGATCCGCCGCTTGTCCGGCGTCGCGAGCCCGAGCCGAACCTCGTCCGCCCCGTCGCCCGGCCGGCGCCGCGCGACCACCAGCGGCAGCCCCCGGCCGCACCAATCCTCGACCTCCGCCCGTTCCGCGTCGGTCAGGGGCGAGCGCAGGCCGTCGGCCCACCCTTCCCCCAGCAGGGCCCAGTGATGGCGGGGCCAGGACGTTTCCCCGGGCGTGTCCTCAGGCCGCATCGCGGCGCACCCGGTCGGCCACCATGCGGGCCATCAGCCGCCCGCCCCGCTCCTCGCCGAGCGCGCGGCGCGGGTCGCCATCGGTCGGGGCCGCCAGCGCCTCGGCAAGGCAGGCGGCGAGGTCGCCGTCCCACAGCGCCGCGATGGCGCCCATGCGGCGGTAATTCTCCACCCCCGGCGCGAAGACCGGCGAGACGGCGCTCAGCTCCGTCAGCCGGTCCAGCGGGATCTTGGTGACGCGCGCCATCGCCGGCAGGTTCATCACCCGGATTTCCGCATCGGGCAGGGCGTAGCAGCGGTCTGCCAGCAGGCTGGTGGCGAGGAAGCCGCCGCTGACCGCCTGCCCATAGACCAGCCCGAGGATCCGGTGCCCGCTGCGCCGGGCGAGGTCTATGCATTTGGCGAGATGCGCCATGTAGCCGTTGATCCCCAGCAACTCGTCGCGGTGGCTCAGACGCTGGCCCTGGGTGTCGACCAGCAGCAGGATCGGCCGGCCGGGATGGCTGCGCACCACCTCCAGCACCGCGCCTGCCATGCGGAAGGCCAGCTCGATGCCGATGGGCGCGTTGTCCAGCGTGCCGATCACCGAGACATTGGTGCCGAAGACACGCCCGGTGCCGTCGAAATAGACCCCGTCGACGGCGACATCGTGCCCGTCCGGGAACAGGCGGTCGAGAAGCGTGGTGACGTCCATGGCTCAGGCCCTCCGGTCGCGAACGGTGTCGAGGAACTCCGCGGTGTCGAGGATCGGCAGCCGCTCCGGCTCCTCGACTCCCAGCCGCGCCCAGATGTCGAGCGCGTCGCGGCAGTCGCCGAAGCGCTCCAACCTGCCACCCAGCGCGGCATGCTCCGCCTCCAGCGCCGCCAGCGACAGGTCCGGCGTGAGGTCGAGCAGCGCCAGCGCCGCCGCGCGGAAGGTGGCGACATCGTCCTCGACCAGCGTCGCCGCCTCGCCCAGCAGATAGCGGTGCTTGCCGCCGACGGTGCGCCAGACCAGCGCGCGGTCGCGGCTGTCGAACTCTTCCACCCCCATGGTGGTCTCGATCACCTCGGGGCCGGACAGACCGAGCCGCCCTTCCTCGCTCATCGCCACGGCGTCGCACAGACGGGCGACGATGCCCATGCCGCCGAAGCAGCCGAAGGTGCCGCCGTCCAGCACGATCACCGGAATGCCGGCGGCACGCACCGCCAGCACGGCCCGCATCACCTCCGACACCGCGATCAGCCCGGCATTCGCCTCGTGCAGCCGCACGCCACCGGACTCCGCCAGCAGCAGCACCCCGTCCGGCCGCTCGTCCAACGCGCGTTCCAGCAGGCCGGTCAGCTTGGCGCCATGCACCTCGCCCACCGCCCCGCCCATGAAGCCGCCTTCCTGCGCGGCGACCAGCACCCGCCGGCCCTCCAGCCGCCCGCTCCCGACCACGATGCCGTCATCGAAGGCGGCCGGGGTGCCGAGCTGGCGCAGGTGCGGGCTGACCACCCGCTCAGCCGGCGGCAGGATCTCGACGAAGCTGCCGGGGTCGAGCAGGCCGAGCAGCCGGCCGCGCGCGCTGTCCTCGTAATAGCTGCGGCTCGTCGTGTTCCCGATCGTGGCTTGGCTCATGGCTTGGCTCCTCCGGCGAATTCCTCCAGCGCCTGGTCCAGCCGCAGGCCGACCACGGCCGGCGTCGCACCGACATCGTTGATGGAGATGCGCAGGTCGGCCAGCGGATGGCGGGCGAAGACGTCGTCCATCACCGCCTGCCAGGTGGCGCCGAAGCCGACCGCCGCCGTCAGGATTTCGATCCGGCACAGTCCGCCGAGCGGCGCCGGCTCGACCAGCACCTCCAGATTGCCGGAACCGACGACGCCCACCAGGACGGGCGCCGGCTGGGCTGCCAGGGCACGGCCGCCGCGATATTCGAAGGTCAGGGATTCCATGATCGGGCTCACCAGTTGCGGAAGCGCTTGGGCGGGTCGTAGAGGCCGCCGGATGCGCGCACGAGGTCCTTGATCGACCGGGCGGCCAGCAGATCGCGGGTGGCCATCCGCTTGTCGATGCCCAGATCCTCGGGCCGGCGGATGATGCCGCGGTCGCGCAAGTCCTCCACCATGCGCCGGTCGCGCCCCCGCCCGACGGGCGTGTATCCGGCAACGCCGCGGATCGCCTGTTCGCGCTCCCCGGCGGTGCGGCAGAGCAGCAGGTTGGCGATGCCCTCCTCGGTCAGGACATGGGTCACGTCGTCACCGTAGATCATCACCGGCGGCAGTTCCATGCCGGCGCTCTCGGCCAGTTCCCAGGCGTCGAGCCGCTCGACGAAGGCCGGCTGCATGTGCTCGCGGAAGGTCTCGACCATCTGGACCACCAGCTTGCGGCCGCGCGGCATCCCTCCGCCATCGCCTCCCGCCTCCCGCCCCGCCCGCAGCCAGGCCGGGCTGGCATGGCGGCGTCCGCGGGCGTCCGCGCCCATGTTCGGCGCCCCGCCGAAACCGGCGATCCGCCCCAGCGTCGCGGTGGAGCTGTTGCCGGCCAGATCCATCTGCAGCGTTGATCCGATGAACAGGTCGCAGGCGTAATGACCGGCCGCCTGACACAGCGCGCGGTTGGAGCGCATGGAGCCGTCAGCCCCGGTGAAGAACACGTCGGGCCGAGCCCGGATATAATTTTCCATCCCCATTTCCGAGCCGAAGGAATGGACGCTCTCCACGAAACCGGCCTCGATCGCGGGGATCAGCGCCGGATGCGGGTTCAGCGCCCAATGCTTGCAGATCCTCCCCTTCAGCCCCAGGGAGTCGGCATAGGTCGGCAGCAGCAGCTCGATCGCCGCCGTGTCGAAGCCGATGCCATGGTTCAGCCGCTGCACGCCGTATTCGGCATAGATGCCCTTGATGGCCATCATCGCCATCAGCACCTGGATTTCCGAAATCTGGGCCGGGTCGCGGGTGAACAGCGGCTCGATATAATGGGGCGTCGGGCTCTGGATCACGAAATCGACCCAGCCGCCGGGAATGTCGACGCGCGGCACCGCATCCACCAGTTCGTTCACCTGGGCGATGACGATGCCACGCTTGAAGGCGGTCGCCTCGACGATCACCGGCGTGTCCTCGGTGTTCGGACCGGTATACAGATTGCCGGCGGCGTCGGCCGACTGTGCGGCGAC
This sequence comes from Azospirillum thiophilum, assembly GCF_001305595.1. NCBI lineage: Bacteria > Pseudomonadati > Pseudomonadota > Alphaproteobacteria > Rhodospirillales > Azospirillaceae > Azospirillum > Azospirillum thiophilum. The sequence goes on along the minus strand of NZ_CP012403.1, from coordinate 851,488 downwards.
CAGGCTGACCCGCGGCGTCAGATCGACGAAATAGCGGCCGAACAGCTCCAGATAGGTGTGGATGGCGCCGACCGCGATCTGCCCGTCCGCCACCATGCGCGCCAGCCGTGCGCCCTGTGGACCGGAGAAGGAGAAATCCAGCTTCGCCGCAATCCCGCGCTCGAACACGTCAAGATGCTCGGGCAGGGCCAGCACCGACTGCACCATGTGCAGGCCGTTCACCCGCGCCGGATCGACGGACGCCAGCGCACGCGCCAGGAAATCCGCCTGCTTCTGGTTGTTGCCCTCCAGGCAAACGCGGTCGCCGGGCTCCAGCACGGTTTCCAGCAACGCACGGGCGTCGGCAGCGGCCACGCGCTTTCCGTCGGCGAGATGGGCGGCGCGGGCAAGCCGGGCCTCGCGGTTGCGCCCCTGCATGTTCCAGTCGCGCATCACCGTCAGCGCCCGCGGCGCCGGACGGACAGACGGGCCTGCCCGTCGGGCTGGCGGTGAACCTGTTCGGACATGCTGTCCCTCCCTCATATCCGGTGACGTGATCCGGCGATGGCCCCGAAGACGGGCCGATCTCGCCGACAGGAAGCTTGCCGTATCCCGTTCGTCGCTAAAAGGCCAATTTTGCATACACGATAAAATTTCTTTCCGTAAAATAATACGCATTGCCCTCATTTCCGATTATCAGTATACCAATGTGATACGCACAATCATGTTTGCAAGCAATCTGCCGCCCGCACTAGTCCTGCCGCAGGATCCAATGGCCGGTCGTCCCGACGCCTGCACCGGAAGCCGGCCACAGGCCGGGACCGGGCCATCCGCCAAGCCACACGCCCCGCACGGGCTGATCAACGGAAGAGGAGAAGGAGCATGGTCGTCTATGGTGTCGCCCTGCTGTCGGCCTGCATGCTCGTCGGCATGGTGGTCGGCGATCTGCTGGGGAGCCTGATCGGGGTCAAGGCGAATGTCGGCGGCGTCGGCATCGCCATGCTGCTGCTGATCCTGTCCACCGATCATCTGCGCCGGACCCTGCGGCTGGACGTGCCGGCGCAGCAGGGCATCGGCTTCTGGAGCGCCATGTACATCCCCATCGTCGTCGCCATGGCCGCCCAGCAGGACGTGGTTGCGGCGGTGAAGGGCGGGCCTGCCGCCCTGCTCGCCGGGGTGCTGGCGGTGGTCCTGAGCTTCGCGCTGGTCCCGGTGATCGCCCGCATCGGCCAGCCCGCATCGTCGCGGCGCGAGGCGGCACCCGGCGCCGCCCTGACCCTGAAGAGCGGGGAGTGACCGCGATGTTCGACATCCTGTCCAGCGTGATGAGCAAGAACGGTCTGGTGACCGCCTTCGCCATCGTCGGCGCCACCATCTGGCTCTCCTACTGGCTGTCCCGACTCTTCACGCGCGGCCGCCTGCACGGCTCCGCCATCGCCATCATGCTCGGCCTTCTGCTGGCCTATGCCGGCGGCGTCGCCACCGGCGGGCACAACGGGGTCGCCGACATCAAGCTGCTGTCGGGCATCGGCATCATGGGCGGCGCGATGCTGCGCGATTTCGCCATCGTCTCCACCGCCTTCGGCGTCAGTTTCGGCGAAATCCGCCAGGCCGGCCTCAGCGGCGTGGTGTCGCTGTTCACCGGCGTCCTACTGTCCTTCGTGGTCGGGGCGGCGGTGGCGCTGGCCTTCGGCTATTCCGATCCGGTCAGCATGACAACCATCGGCGCCGGGGCGGTCACCTACATCGTCGGCCCGGTCACCGGCGCGGCATTGGGGGCGAGTTCCGACGTGATGGCGCTCAGCATCGCCGCCGGGCTGGTGAAATCGGTGCTGGTGATGATCGGCACGCCGTTCGTGGCCCCCTTCATCGGGCTGGACAACCCGCGCAGCGCCATGGTCTTCGGCGGGCTGATGGGTACCACCAGCGGCGTGGCCGGCGGGCTGGCCGCGACCGATCCCAAGCTCGTGCCCTACGGCGCGATGACGGCGACCTTCTACACCGGGCTCGGCTGCCTGATGGGACCGTCGATCCTGTTCCTCGCCACCCGCGCCGTGATGGGCGGCTGAACCGACAACCGGCGAACCGGCGGCGGGCGAACCGGCAACCCTTCCACCGGCCGCCCGGCCTGTCTATCCTGCCCGCGACCGAACAGGTTTCCCCGGACCGGGCACAAGCCCGGCCCCGGGGGAAACCTGCCGAGACGCCGGAGGCATGCCCGTGGACCAGTTCGACCCCCAACCCGCCCCGACCGGGACCGACGTCGTTTCGGAGGAGAAGGGGCTGCTGTCCGACCTGATCCGCGTGGCGCTGGCCGACGAGATCGCGACCGGCCGCCTCAAACCCGGCACGCCGCTCGACGAACAGCAGATCGGCCAGCGCTTCGGCGCCTCCCGCACGCCGGTGCGCGAGGCGCTGCGCCAGCTCGCCACCACCGGCATGGTGGAGGTCCGGCCGCGACGCGGCGTGGTCGTCGCCACCATGACCGCCGAACGGATCATGGACATGTTCGAGATGACGGCGGAGATGGAAGCCATGTGCGTCCGCCTCGCCACCTACCGCATCACCCCGGTCGAGCGCAGCCGGCTCCAGACCATGCACGAGTCCTCGGCCGTCATGGTGCAGGGCGGCGACCTCAGCGCCTACGACGATTTCAACCGCCGCTTCCACGAGGCGATCTACCACGCCACCCACAACCAGTTCATGGCGGAACAGGCGGTCGGCGTGCGCGCCCGCCTCGCCGCCTTCCGCCGCACCCAGCTGCGCCACGGCGACCGGCTGGCGACCTCGCATGCCGAGCATGGCGCCATCCTCGCCGCCATGGCCCGCGGCGACGGCGACGAGGCCGCCCGCTGCATGCGCGCCCACATGCTGAACGCCAGCTGCGCATTGACCAGCTACATCCAGGAGATGGAATTGGAATAGGGCGAGGCGGCCCCGGGTCTTTCACGCATCTTTCGGCGAGCGGCTATTGGCCGTCCGCTCGGCGCCACCACCTGAAGGGGCGACTTGCCGGGCCAACCCGCTCATCGGAGGATCGTGATGCGCATCACCCTGACCCTGTCGGCCGCCGCCCTTCTGGCCGCGCTGGCGTCTCCCGCACCCGCCATGGCACAGGCGCAGCCGGGCGCGGGCAAGGCGGTCAGGACCGTCTCCACCAGCGCCGGGCCGGTGGCGGTCACCCGGATCGCCGAGGGACTGGACCGTCCCTGGGGCATCGATTTCCTGCCCGACGGACGGGCATTGGTGACGGAAAAGCCGGGGCGGCTGCGTCTCCTGGCGCGTGACGGTTCGCTGTCGGCGCCGCTGGCCGGTACGCCGAAGGTCTTCGCCCAGGGCCAGGGCGGGCTGATGGACGTGGCGGTGGACCCGCAATTCGCGCAGAACCGGACGATCTACCTGTCCTTCGCCGAACCGGGGGAGAAGGGGACCGCCGGCACCGCGCTGGGGCGCGGGACGCTGACCGACGGCGGGATCGAGAATTTCCAGGTGATCTTCCGGCAGGCGCCCAAGGTGACCGGCGGCAACCATTTCGGCAACCGCATCGTCTTCGCGCCCGACGGCCACATCTTCCTGACCTTGGGCGAGCGCAACATGTTCGACCCGGCGCAGGACCGCGCGGTCACGCTGGGCAAGGTGGTCCGGCTGACCCGCGACGGGTCGATCCCTTCGGACAACCCCTTCGCCAGGAACGCCAGGGCGGCCGGCGCCATCTGGTCCTACGGCCATCGCAACATCGAGGCGGCGGCCATCGACCCGCGCACCGGCAGCCTGTGGGTCGCGGAGATGGGGCCGAAGGGCGGCGACGAGCTGAACCGGCCGGAAGCCGGCAAGAATTACGGCTGGCCGGTGGTGAGCTGGGGCAACCATTACGACGGCCGCGACATCCCCGACCCGCCGACCCGCAGGGACCTGACCGATGCGGTGATCCACTGGACGCCGGTGATCTCGCCGTCCGGCATGCTGTTCTACGGCGGCGCGCTGTTTCCCGACTGGCGGGGCAGCGCGCTGATCGGCGGCCTCGGCGCCAGGGGGCTGGTGCGGGTCGCCATCGATGGGACCGGCGCGAAGGAGGTGGAGCGCATTCCGCTCGACGCCCGCATCCGCGATGTGGCACAGGGACCGGACGACGCCCTCTACGTCATCACCGACGCCGCCGACGGCGCGGTCTTGCGATTGGCGCCGGCGCAATAACCGCCGAAACAACGCCACTGGGAACCGGGGCATGAAGATCCGCGACTACCGCCCGTCCGACGCGCCGCTGCTGGCGGCGCTCTACAGCCGCTCCGTCCTCGCCATCGGGCCGCGCTTCTACACGCCGGAGCAGGTGGCGGCCTGGGCGGCCCAGGCGCCGACAGTGGAGCGGATCCGGCAGGCCTACACCGACGGCCGCGTCGCCCTGGTCGCAGCGGACGACGACGACCGCCCGCTGGCCTTCAGCGACGTCGAGCCCGACGGGCACATCAACTTCCTCTATTGCGCGCCGGAGGCGGCGGGCCGGGGCGTGGTGTCGGCCCTGATCGACGAGCTGGAGGCGCGGGCCGTCGCACTCGGCTATCCCTGCCTGCATGTGGAGGCGAGCGAAGCGGCGCGGCCCGTCTTCCTGCGCCGAGGCTTCACGCTGCTGGCACGACGGGACCTGCGGATCGGGACGGTGCCGATCCACAACTACGCGATGGAGAAGCGGCTGGGGTGACGCGAGGGGTTGCCCCCCGCCCCCCCGCACTCGGCAGACCAAAGGTCGGTCCGAGCGCGGGAGAAGGGGGGAGCACGAGAGCGGCGGAGTTCCCTCTCCCGCGACATCGGGGGAGAGTTAGGGAGGGGGCGAAGACCCTGCCCTTACCGTTCGATTTCCTTGTTCCAGCGCTGGTTCCAGTCCGGGCGCTTCTCGTTGATCACGTCCCAGTCCACCGTCACGGCGGTCTTCATGTAGCCCTGGAACCTGTTCATGTCGTCGGCGACGTCGGCCGGGGCGGCGACCTTGGTGTTGGACGGGATCTGCGCGCCATATTGCAGGGCGGCCAGCTGGGCCTCCTGGCTCAGCAGATAGGCCGCGAGCTTCTGGGCGGCCTCGTTGTCGGGGTTCTTGGCGACGACGCATTCGCCGACCATCAGCACGACCGAACCTTCCTTGGGCTGGACATACTCCACCGGGATGCCCTTGGCCTTCAGCGTGCCGACACCGGTCGGGGTGAGCGGGAAGATGGCCGCCTCATTGGTCTGCACCATCTCGGCGATCTTGGCCGAGCTGGGGATGTATTCCAGCACGTTCGGGCCGATGGTCTTGCGCCAGGTGGTGAAGCCCGGATCGACGTTGGTCTCGCTGCCGCCCTTGATGCGATTGTACATCAGGAAGGCGTGCAGGCCGAAGGAGCTGCTGGCGGCCGACTGGACGACGATCTTGCCCTTGTACTTGGCATCGGCCAGATCCATCCAGCTGGTCGGCGGCGCCCAGCCCTTCTCGGCGAACATCGCCTTGTTATATGCGAGGCCAGTCATGCCCATGTTGACGCCGACCGCCATGTCGCCCTTCATGCGCGAGGACGGGTAGACCTCGTTCAGCACCGGCGAGGGCTCCATCTTCTGGCACAACCCCATGCCGATGGCGCGGTACATCAGCCCGTCGTCGAGGAAGACGACGTGCATCTGCGGGTTGTCCTTCTGCGCCTGCAGCTTGGCGAGGATGTCCGACGAGGTGCCGGGGACCACCACCACCTTGATGCCGGTGGCCTTCTCGAAGGCCGGGAAGACATGCTCGGTGTAGGTCTTCTCCATCGTGCCGCCGTTCATGCCGATATAGACCGTCTTGGTCTGGGCGGCGGCGGGGGTGGCGAGCGCCGCGGTGGCGGCGATGGCAACCGTGGCGAGACCGGTGAGCGACAGGGAACGCAAGGTGGGCATGCACGTCCTCCAATGGGCCAGGGGATGAAGTCTTAGGCGATGGGCGGGAAACGGTCGATGCGGAACGGCTCCAGCGGCATTGCCGTAGTGCCGGTCGTGACGAGCTCTGCCAGCGTCTGGCCGACGCCGGGGCCGATCTGGAAACCGGCGCCGGAGAAGCCGAAGGCGTGGAACAGGCCGGGCGTGGTGCGGCTGGGGCCGATGACCGGGTTGCGGTCGGGCGTATAGCCCTCCACCCCGGTCCAGCAGCGGATGACATGGGCGTGGCGCAGCTGCGGGAACAGCTCGGCCGCGTCCTGCATCAGTGTCATCACGGCGTGGCGCTGCGGCCGGGCACGGTCGGCATCCAGCGCGAAACCGCGCCCGCCACCCACCACCATGTTGCCGCGCGGCACCTGCCGGCCATAGACGCCGCCACCCTCGACCCCGATGTTGACGTCGAGGAAGCGGGGCAGCGGCTCCGTCACCGCCATGTTGGGATGCAGCGATTCAAGCGGAACAGTCTCACCGAACGCTTCCGCCACCCGCAGCGACCAGGCGCCGGCCGTGTTCAGCAGGAAGCGCGCCCGCACCTCCAGCGCATCGCCGGCCAGCAGGACGAAGCGGTCGCCGTCCTTCTCCACCCGGTCGACCGGCGTCTGTTCGCGCACATCCGCCCCCAGGGCCGCAGCGGCACGGGCGAAGGCGGGGGAGACGAGGCGCGGGTTGGCATGCCCGTCCTCCGGACAGAGCGATCCGCCGACCGCCCGGTCGCCCAGCGCCGGCCAGCGCTGGCGGAACTCCTCGCCGGCGATGATCTCCAGCCCCAGGCCGAACCCCCCGGTGCGCTCGCGGTAGGCGACCAGCGAGTCCAGGTCGGCGTCGCTGCGCGCAAGCTTCAGATGGCCGGAGCGGATGTATTCGACGTCGGTGCCCAGCAACTCCGGCAGCCGACCCCAGATGGCGTGCGCACGCTGGGACAGCGGCAGTTGCTCCAGCGGGCGGCCCTGCCGGCGCACGCCGCCGAAATTGACGCCGCTCGCCTTGGCGCCGCACCAGTCGCGCTCCAGCAACGTCACCGACAGGCCGGCCTGCCGCAGGAACAGCGCCGCCGAACCGCCGACGATCCCGCCGCCGACGATGGCGACGTCGCAGTCGATCCTCTCGCGCATCACGCGACCTCCCGTCCGGCGGAACCCTCTTCCCCCCTGGGAGAAGGGATAACGGTCGCGATGGGCAGCGGCTTGATCGGCGGCTGGGCGCGCAGGCGCCCCACTCCATCGGGTCCGGTGCCGAGCGCGCGGGACAGCAGTTCCGCCGTGGTGGCGCCGCACATCCGGCCCTGGCAGCGGCCCATGCCGGTGCGGGTCAGCGCCTTGGCCCGGTTCAGTTCGCGCGCCTGCCCGTTGCGGGCGACGTCGCGCAGCACACCGGCGGTGACGCCCTCGCAGCGGCAGATCATGGTGTCGTCGGCGATGGAATCCGCCCAATCGTCCGGGAAGGGGAAGGCCGCGTCCAGGGTCCGGCGGAAGGCGGCGATGCCGGACAGCCTGCGATCCAGCTCCCGCATCCGCGCCGCGTCCACTACCTCGCCGAGATCCTCCAGCAGCGCCAGCGCCACCCGCTCCCCCGCCAGCTCAGCCGCGTCGGCCCCGGCGATGCCGCTGCCGTCGCCGGCCAGATAGACCCCGGCGACCGAGCTGCGCCCGGCGGCATCCCGCTCCGGCAGCCACGCGCGGTCGGCGGCGTCGAAGCGGAAGCGGCAGCCGGCCAGATCGGCGAGCTGGGTTTCCGACCGCAACCCCAGCCCGAAGGCCACGGCGTCGCAGGGCGTGCGGTGCTCCCGCCCGCCCGCGTCGTGCCAGACCAGCGCCTCGACCCGCTCGGTTCCTGCGGCACGCACCGGGCGGATGCCGTTGCGAACCGGCACGCCATGGGCACGCAGCATGGCGACGAACAGCAGCCCCTTGGCCAGGGTCGCCGGATCGCGCAGCATCCCGGCGGTGGCGCGGGCCTGGACGACGAAGGGCGTGGTGTCGAACACGCCGGCCAGCTCGACCCCGGCCTTCAGATACTGGTAGGCCACCAGATAGAGCAGCGGCCCGGTGCCGAGGAAGGCGACCCGCCGGCCGACGGCGCAGCCCTGGAACTTCAGCGCCACCTGCGACCCGCCCAGCGTGAAGACGCCGGGCAGCGTCCAGCCGGGGAAGGGCAGCACGCGGTCGGTGGCGCCGGTCGCCAGGATCAGATGGCTGAAGGGCAGCGTCGCGCTCACCCCCTCGCACAGCAGGTCGATCGCCCCGGCTTCGCAGTTCCAGGCCAGCGTGCGCGGCCGGTAATCGACGCGGTCGCGGATCGCCGCCATGGCGCGATGGACGGCATCGGCCTTGCCCACCTCGAAGCCGTACAACGCCTTCTTCGGCCGGGTGAATCCCCCGTCCGGCGGCTGGCGGTAGATCTGCCCGCCCCAGCGCGCCGCCTCGTCGATCACCACCGGACGCAGGCCAGCAGCGACCAGCCGTTCCGCCGCGCGGATGCCGGCCGGGCCGGCGCCGACGATGACGGGAGGAAGCGGGGCGGTCACGACGTCCACTCCCCGTCGCTCAGCAGGCGCATGCCGTCGGCGATGAAGGTGCCGCAGGCGCGCAGCCGCTCGCCCTCCTCCGTCCGCACCCAGCAATCCTGACAGGCGCCCATCATGCAGAAGCCGGCGCGCGGCGCGTCCGCGAACTCCGACTGCCGCAACCGCTCGCCGTTGGTGAGCATGGCGGTCATGACGGTGTCGCCCTCCAGCGCCTCCACCGGGCGCCCATCGAGGGTGAAGCGGACCACGCGCCGGCCCTGTTCGGCCACACGCTGCAGCAAAGCCATGATGACTGGTCTCCGGAGAGAGGACGGCCGGGAGAGAACGCGGACGCGGACTCAGTGCTGGCCGACCAGGATGCGGTCGAGCCCATAGACGCGGTCGAGCAGCAGGACCGCGACCGCAGTGATGCCGATGATCAGCGCCGACACCGCCGCCATCATCGGGTCGATGGATTCGGTGGCGTACATGTACATCCGCACCGGCAGCGTCACCGTGGACGGCGAGGTGATGAAGATGGACATGGTCAGCTCGTCGAAGCTGTTGATGAAGGCGATCAGCCAGCCGCCGGTCACGCCGGGCAGGATCATCGGCAGGGTGACGCGGCGGAACACGGTGGCCTCGCTGGCGCCCAGCGAGAAGGCGGCCTGTTCCACGCTGCGGTCGAAACCGGAGATCGCGGCGATCAGCAGGCGCATGACATAGGGCGTGACGATGACGATGTGCGCCGCGACCAGCCAGCCGAAACTGCCGGTGGCACCGATGATGGCGAACAGCCGCAGCATGGCAACGCCCAGCACCAGATGCGGGATGATCAGCGGCGACAGGAACAGCGCGTTGAGGAAGCCGCGGCCGGGAAATTCCCAGCGCGTGATGGCGAGCGAGGCCGGCACCGCCAGCGCCACCGCCAGCGTCGCCGCCAGGAAGGCCAGCCACAGGCTGTTCCAGAAGGACTGGACGAAATCGGGGTGGTGGAACACCGCCTCGAACCAGCGCAGCGAGAAGCCGCGGGTCGGCAGCGACAGCGTGTTTTCGGGCGTGAAGGCGACGAGGCAGACGATGGCCAGCGGCGCCAGCATGAAGATGACGACCAGGGCGTGGAAGACCAGGGCGACGGGTCCGTTGCGGGTCATGGCGTCCTCACCCCAGCCGGCGGCGGTAATGACCTTCCACCACGCGGTGATAGGTCAGCATGATGATCAGGTTCGCGGCCAGCAACAGCACGGCGACGGCGGCGCCCATCGGCCAGTTCAGGTCGCTAAGATACTGGTCGTAGACGATGGTCGCGACCATCTTCAGCCGCCGTCCGCCGAGCAGGCCGGGAATGGCGAAGGCGCTGGCGCTGAGGCCGAAGACGATCAGGCTTCCCGACAGGATGCCGGGCAGGATCTGCGGCGCCACCACCCGGACGATGGCCGTGGCGCGCGAGGCGCCGAAGGACAGCGCCGCCTGCTCCACCGCCGGATCCAGCTTCTGCAGCGAGGTCCAGACCGGAATGACCATGAAGGGCAGCATGACGTGGACCAGCGCCACGATCACCGTGCCCTCGGTGTAGAGAAGCCGCATGCGGCCGAAGCCGAACGCCATCAGAGCCCCGTTCACCGGACCTTCCGGGCCCAGCAGCATGCTCCAGCCGAAGGCGCGCACGACGACCGACACCAGCAGCGGCGCCAGGATCACCAGCAGGAAGACCGAGCGCCAGGGATTGCCCATGCGGCTGAGGATGTAGGCCTCCGGCACGCCGATCACCACGCAGATGGCGGTCGCCAGCGCCGAGATCCGGAAGGTGCGCAGGAAGATTTCCAGGTAATACTCGTCGGTCAGCACCGACAGGTAATGCTCCAGCGTGAAGCCGCCGGTGCGGCCGGTCGCATACTCGAACTGGTTGAAGGACAGCAGCGCCGTCAGGAACAGCGGCGTCAGCACCAGGGCCGCGAACAGCAGCGCCGCCGGCGCCGACAGCAGCAGCGGGGCAGAGCGGACACGGCGTTCGGGCGCGTCGGGCGCCGCGGTATCGGGCGCCACGGTGTCGGGGGAAGCGCTCATCCCGCCACCTCCAGCGCGACGTCGGGCGCCTCGGCCATGGCGCCGCGATGGACGCGCACCACCGACGGCGACCAGTTCAGCCCGACCGGCGCCCCCTGCTCCGCCGGGACCGAGCCGTCGTTCGGCGTCACCACCATCAGCGTGCCGAGCGGCCCGTCGATGTGGTAGAGCCACTGGCTACCCAGGAAGAAGCGGTCGGCGACGCGGCCGGTCAGCAGCCCTTGCGACGGAGCCGTCAGGTGCAGCTTCTCCGGCCGGATGCACAGGGTCGCCGTCTCGCCCACCGACAGGCCGGCGGTCTCAACCGGCACGGCGATCCCGGCGAGCGACACCGTGGCGCCCGCGCCGGTCGCGGCGATCACCGTGCCTGGCAGCAGGTTGGTCTTGCCGACGAAGCGGGAGATGAACTCCGTCTCCGGATGTTCGTAGATGCGATAGGGCTGGTCGATCTGGGTGATGTGCCCGGCCTCCATCACCACCACGCGGTCGCTGATGGAGAAGGCCTCCGCCTGGTCGTGGGTGACCATGACGGTGGTGGTGCCGACCTTGCGCTGGATCTCGCGCAGCTCGAACTGCATCGCCTCGCGCAGCTTGGCGTCAAGATTCGACAGCGGCTCGTCCAGCAGCAGCACCGGCGGACGGATCACCAGGGCGCGCGCCAGCGCCACGCGCTGCCGCTGGCCGCCCGACAATTCGCGCGGATAGCGCTTGGCGTAGGGGGAGAGGTGGACCAGCGACAACGCCTCCTCCACCCGCGGCTTGCGCTCGCCCTTCGGCACGCGCTGCATCTCCAGCCCGAAGCTGACGTTGTCGAACACCGTCATGTGCGGGAACAGCGCGTAGCTCTGGAAGACGATGCCCAGCCCGCGGCTGTTGGCCTTGGCGCGGGTGATGTCGCGCCCGTCCAGCCGGATGGTTCCGGCCGACGGCTCGACGAAGCCGGCGATCATCTGCAGGGTCGTGGTCTTGCCGCAGCCGGAAGGCCCCAGCAGCGAGACGAACTCCCCCTTTTCCACCGAAAGCGAGACGTCGCCGACCGCGGTCAGCGGACCGTAACGCTTTGTGATGTTTTTCAATTCGAGGAACGACACGGGGAATTCTCCCTCTTGCGACATTTGGCCTCGATTTCGGGCCTCACCTGTATGCCCCGATGGTTCAGCCGGACCCCCGGTGGCGTCAATCCGCTTTTTCCGTCAGCAGAAAAGATTTTGCAAAAGCTTCCGATATACGGAATAGATGGGGCAGCCAACATCACCGATTTTCTGACGGAGCCGGACCATGAGCGCCGATGCCACTCCCAGCAAGGGCAGCGGACCTGCCACCAGCGACGAGGCGGGGGCAAAGTCCAGCCTGCAGCGCGGGCTGGCGATCCTGCGCCTGCTGGCCTCGGCCAACGAGACGGGCGCGCGGCTGACCGACATCGCCCGCGCGCTGGACCTGACCCCGCCGACCGTCCACCGACTGCTGAAGATCCTGGTCGAGGAAGGCATGGCGGAGCCGGACAAGGCGACCAAGCGCTACCGCCTTGGCATCGACCTGTTCGGTCTGGCGGCGCAGGCCGGCAACCCGAACAACCTGCGCGACATCTGCCGACCGATCCTACTGCGGCTGTCGGCGACCCTGCGCGACACCATCTTCCTGCTGGTGCGCAGCGGCTTCGACGCGGTGTGCCTGGACCGCAGCGAGGGGCCCTTCCCCATCCGCTCCTTCACCGGCGACATCGGCGGCCGGGTGACGCTGGGCGTCGGCCAGGGCAGCCTCGCCATCCTCGCCTACCTGCATGCGGAGGAGCGGGAGGAGGTGATCCGCTTCAACCTGCCGCGCATGCAGGGCGTCGGCATCATAGACGAGGTCTATCTGCGCACGGAGATCGCGCGGGTGCGGGATTTGGGATATGCCAGCCGCTCCACCGGCCTGCTGCCGGGCATGTCGGGCGTGGCGGTGCCGGTGCTCGACCGCGACGGCCATGCCGTGGCGGCGCTCAGCGTCGGTACCATCAGCGAAAGGCTGAACGAGGAGAGGCTGCCGGTGGTGGTCGACATCCTGAAGCGCGAATCGGCCGCCATCAGCCGTCAGTTGAACCCCTTCGATCCGGTGCTGCGCCGTCCGGCGGCGGTGCTGGGCAGCGGTTCGGCATAGCGACGTAGGCGTCGTGCGATGAAGGGAGTCAGGAAGGCCGACCTCCCCGCCAAGACCTGTCCGGTCTGCAACCGTCCTTTCACCTGGCGGAAAAAATGGGAACGGGTGTGGGATCAGGTGAAATACTGCTCCGACCGCTGCCGGGGAAATGCCGGGAAGCGCGCGGGGCAACGGGACGGCGCATCGTGAGGCATCGGGCGATGCGCCGGGATCTTGACCAAACCGCCAAGAAGCGTTGCCCTTTTTTCGGTCACATGCCAGCATCCTGACCGGCCGGAGCGCAGCGCCAGCGAGGCGGGCGGCGGCTTCGGCCAATGGCATTTCCGTTGCATTTGAATGCTCGGCCCGCAAGGGATCCATGGATTTACCGGGGCATTCCCGCGTATTCATGGCACCGGCGGGACAGCCGCCCTGCTGCCGGCGACGGGCAGCCAGCGATATGAAGCCAACGATACTCAGTGACGAAGGGGACTCATGATGTCGGTTCGGGGGATGGGGGATCGGGCGATGACGGCCTGGGGAATGACGCGCCGTGCGGTGCTGTGCGGCGTCGCCGCGGTCGCATTCGCGGCGGCTGCCGGCGGCTCCCTGCCGGCACAGGCACAGGGCAAGGTGAAGGTCGCCGGCATCTACACCGTTCCGATCGAGCAGCAGTGGGTCAGCCGCATCCATGTCGCGCTGAAGGCCGCCGCCGACCGTGGCGAGATCGAGTATGTCTGGGCCGAGTCGGTCGCCAACACCGACTATGAGCGCGTGATGCGCCAATATGCCGAAGCCGGCCAGCAGCTGGTCTTCGGCGAGGTGTTCGGGGTGGAGCGCGCCGCCCGCGCCGTCGCCAAGGACTATCCGAAGACCGCCTTCGTCATGGGCTCCAGCTTCAAGCCGCAGGAGCCGAACTTCTCGGTCTTCGACAACTACATCCAGGAACCGGCCTACCTGAGCGGGATGATCGCCGGCGGCATGACCAGGTCGAACGTGATCGGCATGGTCGGCGGCTATCCGATCCCCGAGGTCAACCGCCTGATGAACGCCTTCATGGAAGGCGCCAAGGAAGTCAACCCGCAGGTCAAGTTCTCCGTCAGCTTCATCGGCTCCTGGTTCGATCCGCCCAAGGCCAAGGAAGCCGCCTTCGCCATGATCGACCGCGGCGCCGACGTGATGTATGCCGAGCGCTTCGGCGTGTCGGATGCCGCCAAGGAGCGCAAGGTGCTCGCCATCGGCAACGTCATCGACACCCAGCCGCAATATCCCGACACCGTGGTCGCCAGCGCGCTGTGGCACATGGAGCCGTCGGTGGAGCGCGCCATCGCCGCGGTGAAGGCCGGCAGCTACAAGGCCGAGGATTACGGCCCCTACAGCATGATGACCAACAAGGGCTCCAGCCTCGCCCCGCTCGGCACCTTCGAGTCCAAGGTCCCGGACGCGGTCAAGGCCAAGGTGAAGGAGCGCGAGCAGCAGATCCGCGACGGCAAGTTCACCGTGAAGGTCAACGACGCCGAGCCGAAGTCGACGATGTGACGGGATCGCCCCTTTCCATGCCATCCTCGTTGAAAGGCGGGCCGGAGGTCGTCCTCCGGCTCGCCGGCATTTCCAAGCGGTTCGGCCCGCTGCTCGCCAACGACGGCATCTCGCTGACGCTCCGCGCCGGCGAGGTGCTGGCGCTGCTGGGCGAGAACGGCGCCGGCAAGACCACCTTGATGAACATCCTCTTCGGCCATTATGTCGCCGACGAGGGCAGCATCGAGGCGTTCGGCCGCCCCCTGCCGCCGGGCTCGCCCCGTGCCGCGCTGGAGGCCGGCATCGGCATGGTCCACCAGCATTTCACCCTGGCCGACAACCTGTCGGTGCTGGACAATGTCGCGGTGGGGACCGAGCCGCTGTGGCGCCTGTGGTCCGACCGCGGCGCCGCCCGGCGCCGGCTGCTCGACCTGTCGCAGCGCTTCGGGCTGGAGGTGCGGCCGGACGCACTTGTCGGCGACCTGTCGGTCGGCGAGCGCCAGCGGGTGGAGATCCTGAAGGCGCTCTACCGCGACGCCCGCATCCTGATCCTGGACGAGCCGACCGCGGTGCTGACGCCGCAGGAATCGGCCGGGCTGTTCGACACGCTGCGCCGGCTGACCGCCGACGGGCTGGCCGTCGTCTTCATCAGCCACAAGATGAACGAGGTGTTCGCCGCCAGCGACACCGTCGCCGTGCTGCGCGCCGGCAAGCTGGTCGCCACCCACCCAACCGCCTCGACCGACCGGGCGAAGCTGGCCGAGCTGATGGTCGGCCGCAGCGTCAAGCCGCCCTCCCCCACCCCGCTCGCCCCCGGCGAACCGGTGCTGGAGCTGGCAGGCGTCACCGTCGCCTCCGGCCATGGCCGCCCGCTGCTCGACGGGGCAGACCTGACGGTGCGGCGCCATCAGGTGGTAGGCATCGCGGGGGTGTCCGGCAACGGCCAGACCGCGCTGGCCGAGCTGGTCAGCGGCCTGATCCGCCCCGACTCCGGCCGGCTTTCGCTGAAAGGCAGCGTGGTGGACCACGCCGACCCGGCCGGCATGGTTCGCCGCGGCGTCGCCCGCATCCCGGAAGACCGGCACAGCGCCGGCCTCGTCGGCGCCATGGCGGTGTGGGAGAACCTGATCGCCGAGCGTTACCATGACCCGGCCTTCTCGCGCTTCGGCGTGCTTCGGCGCGGCGCGGCGCGCAGCTACGCCCGCCAGGTGATCGAGGAATTCGACGTCCGCTGCCCCGGCCCCGACGCCCGAACGCAGCTGCTGTCGGGCGGCAACATGCAGAAGCTGATCCTGGGCCGCACGCTGGCCCATGGCCCGGACCTGATCCTGGCCAGCCAGCCGACGCGCGGGCTCGACATCGGGGCCGTGTCCTACGTCCACAGCCGGCTGCTCGACGCCCGCGCCGCCGGCGCCGGCGTGCTGCTGATCTCCGAGGATCTCGACGAGATCCTGGCGCTGGCCGACTGCGTCGCCGTCGCCTATCACGGGCGGCTGACCCCGCCGCTGCCGCATGACCGGGTGTCGGTCAGCCAGCTCGGCCTGCTGATGGCCGGGCATTGGGACATATTGGGCGACATCCTGCCGGAAACCCAAGGGGAGAATGGCAATGCGGCTTGAACCGCGCACCGACATCCCCCTCGCCCTGCGGCTGCTGGCGCCGGTCGGCGCCGTCGTCGCAGCGCTGGCGCTGTGCGCCCTGCTGGTCGCCTGGACCGGTGCGCCGGTGCTGCGCGCCTATGGCCTGCTGTTCGAGGGCGCAGTCGGCTCCCGCTTCGCCCTGACCGAAACGCTGACCCGCGCCACCCCGCTGATCCTGACCGGCCTCGCCGCCGCCGTCGCCTTCCGCACCAAGCTGTGGAACATCGGGGCGGAAGGACAGCTCTACATGGGCGCGCTGGCCGCCGTGGTGGTGGGCGGCGGCATGCTCGACCTGCCGGGCTGGGCGCTGATCCCGGTCGTGATGATCGCCGGCATGGCGGCGGGCGGCGCCACCCTGCTCGGCCCCGCGGTGCTGAAGGTCCGCTTCGGCGTCGACGAGGTGGTGACGACCCTGCTGCTGAACTTCGTCGTGCTGCTGCTGGTATCGATGCTGCTGGAAGGGGCCTTGAAAGACCCGATGGGCATGGGCTGGCCGCAATCGGCCCCGATCGTCGAGGCGGCGGAGCTGCCCAAGCTGGTGGAGCGCACCCGCCTGCATGCCGGGCTGGCCATCGCGCTCGGCCTGTCGGTGCTGCTGTGGCTGATCGACAGCCGGACCGTCTGGGGCTACGAGAACCGCGCGGTCGGCGCCAACCCGCGCGCCGCCGCCTTCGCCGGCATGCCGGTGAACCGGATCATGCTGCGCACCGCGCTGCTGTCGGGCGGGCTGGCCGGGCTGGCCGGGGCGGCGGAGGTCTGCGGGCTGAAGGGCTACCTGACGCTCGACCTGTCGCCGGGCTTCGGCTACAGCGGCATCGTCGTCGCCATGCTGGCGCAGTTGCACCCCATCGGCGTGGTCGGCGCGGCGCTGTTCATCGCCGGCATCTTCGTCGGCGCCGACGCCATGAGCCGCGCCATGCCGGTTCCCAACTACATCGCCGACGTCCTGGTCGCCGCCAGCCTGCTCTGCATGCTGGTCGCCGGGCTGCTGGCGCGCTACCGGCTGCGGCGGGGGTAAGGCACCATGGATTTCCTGTCGATCCTGCTCGACATCCTGCTGTCGGCCGCCTTCTGGACCGCGGTGCTGCGCATCGCCACCCCCTATGTGCTGGGCACGCTGGGCGAGCTGGTGTGCGAGCGGGCCGGCGTTCTCAATCTCGGCATCGAAGGCATCATGACGCTGGGCGCCATGGCCGGCTGGATGGCTGTCTACCAGGGTGCCGGCCTGTGGACCGGACTCGTCGTGGCCGCCGCCTGCGGTGCGCTGCTCGGCCTGCTGCATGCGGCGCTGACTGTGCCGCTCGGCCTGTCGCAGCATGTGACCGGCATCGGCGTGACCCTGCTGGGCACCAGCCTGTCCTATTTCATCTACCGCCTCGTCCTGCCGCAGGCCAGCACGCCGCCGACCATCCAGCCGTTCCAGCCGCTGGACCTGCCGGGCGCGCTGGCACAGACGCCGCTGACTTACCTGGCGTTCGCGCTGGTGGGGTTGGTCGCCTATGTCCTCTACCGCACGCCGGCCGGGCTGGCGGTGCGGATGGTCGGTGAGAATCCGGCCGCCGCCGAGGCGCAGGGGCTGAACGTCACCGCCATCCGCATCGGCGCGGTGATGGCGGGAAGCGCGCTGATGGCGCTGGCCGGCGCCTTCCTGACCCTGTCGGCCTTCAACGCCTTCTTCTTCAACATGGTGAACGGGCGCGGCTGGATCTGCATCGCGCTGGTGGTCTTCGCCTCCTGGCGGCCGGGCAAGGCGCTGCTGGGCGCCCTGCTGTTCGCGGTGTTCGACGCGCTGCAATTGCGGCTCCAGCAGGCCAGCGGCGGCGTGCTGCCCTACCAGCTGTTCCTGATGATGCCCTATCTGCTCAGCATCCTGGCGCTGGTGCTGGTCGCCCGCCGGGCCTCCTACCCGCGCGCCCTGATGATTCCGTACCGCAAAGGAGAACGCTGATGTTCGACCTGATCCTGCGCCGCGCCACCCTGCCGGATGGCCGCGGCGGCATCGACATCGGCATCAGCGACGGTCGCATCGCCGCGGTCGAAGCCGGTCTGGCGGGAGAGGCGGCGGCGGAGATCGACGCCACCGGCCGGCTGGTGACGCCGCCCTTCGTCGATGCCCATTTCCACATGGACAGCACGCTCAGCTACGGCCTGCCGCGGGTGAACCAGAGCGGCACGCTGCTGGAGGGCATCGCGCTGTGGGGCGAGCTGAAGCCGCAACTGGTCCAGGACGCCATCGTCGAGCGGGCGCTGACCTATTGCGACTGGGCGGTCGGGCGCGGCCTGCTGGCGATCCGCAGCCATGTCGACATCTGTGACCCGCGCCTGCTGGCGGTGGAAGCGCTGCTGGACGTGAAGAAGCAGGTCGCCCCCTATCTCGACCTCCAGCTCGTCGCCTTCCCGCAGGACGGCGTGCTGCGCTCCCCCGGCACCGGGGAGCTGCTGCTGCGGGCGCTCGACATGGGCGTCGACGTGGTCGGCGGCATCCCGCATTTCGAGCGCACCATGGCCGACGGCGCCGCGTCGGTCCGCCTGCTGTGCGAGATCGCGGCTGAACGCGGCCTCCTGGTCGACATGCATTGCGACGAGACCGACGACCCGCTGTCCCGCCATGTCGAGACGCTCGCCTACGAGACGCAGCGGCTGGGGCTGCACGGGCGGGTGACGGGGTCGCACCTCACCTCCATGCATTCCATGGACAATTACTACGTCTCCAAGCTGATCCCGCTGATGGCGGAGGCGCGGCTGGGGGTGATCGCCAACCCGTTGATCAACATCGTCCTGCAGGGCCGCCACGACAGCTACCCAAAGCGCCGCGGCATGACCCGCGTGCCGGAGCTGATGGCCGCCGGCCTGACGGTCGCCTTCGGCCACGATTGCGTGATGGATCCCTGGTATCCGCTGGGTTCCGGCGACATGCTGGAGGTGGCGCACATGGGCCTGCATGTCGGCCAGATGACCGGCCAGGATGGGATGAAGGCCGCCTTCGACGCGGTTACGGTCAATCCGGCCCGCCTGCTGCACCTGGACGGCTACGGGCTGGAGCCCGGCTGCAACGCCGATCTGGTGGTGCTGCAGGCCGGCAGCGCGGTGGAGGCGATCCGCACCCGCGCCGCCCGGCTGTTCGTCCTGCGCCGCGGCCGGATCGTCAGCCGCTGCGAACCGGTGCGGGCGCAACTAGACCTGCCGGGCCGCCCTGCCGGCGTCGACTTCCTGCTGAACCGCGGATAGATGGCGGCAGGATGGGGGGCGGCGGCGTGCCGCCCTACCGGACCACCATCTGATCCAGCAGAATCTCCCGCACCCGCACCCCCCGCAGTTCCCGGTCCAGCACCCCGGCGATGGTGCTCTTCATCAGCTTCGCCCCATCGGCCCCGGACAGCTGTTGCGGGTCGAGCTTGCGCATGCTGTCGGAGAGGCGGTCGGAAATCCGCGGGACATAGGGGTCGGCGACCTTGCCGTCCACCGACGGGTCGATCTCCAGCAAAACCTTCACGTCCACCATCCGGCCGTTGCTGCCGCCCAGGGTGAAGGTCATCATCGGCAGGCTGGCATATTTCTTGTCGCCGCCCGGCTGCGACTGGGAGGCGGGCGAGCGGTTCTTGCTGGCGACCACGGCGCCGCCGGCCCCAAGCGCCGCCAGGAGCAGCAGCAGGCCGGTCAGAACCAGCGGCATCAGGGAGACCGTTTCCCCATTCCGGTTGCGACGGACGAGCCGCAAGATCGCCTTCCCGCCCCCGCCCGGGGGTCATATGCCCTGTCGGCGACCATGCTAAGCACACAACAATGGCCGGTCAAATGCCGATGGATTGCGGATGCAATGTTCGCATTCGCGGACGGCCCCAGGGACAGCAGGCACCGTCAGAGCGAGGGGGGCACCCCAACATTGTCGATCAGCCGCGCCTTGCCCATCCAGGCCGCGGCGAGCAGCCGGGCCGGGCGCAGGGCCGCGGTCACCGGCTCCAGCGTTTCGGCATCGCGCAGTTCGACATAATCGATGGAACCGAAGCCGGCCTCGGCGATGCGGCTGCGGATGGCGGTCAGGGCACCGTCCGCCTCGCCGCCGCGGGCCAGCGCCTCGGCCGCCGCGGTCAGGGCACGGTACAGCTCCGGCGCGCGGGAGCGTTCGTCGGCGCTGAGATAGGCATTGCGCGAGGACATGGCGAGCCCGTCGGCCTCACGCACCGTCGGCAGCCCCTCCACCCGCACCGGGATGTCGAGGTCGCGGGTGAAACGGCGGATCACCATCAACTGCTGATAGTCCTTTTCGCCGAACACGGCGACGTCGGGCAGCGCCTGGAGGAACAGCTTGGTGACCACCAGCGCGACGCCGCCGAACATCTGCGGCCGGAAGGTGCCGCACAGCCCCTCCGCCGGGCCGCCGACGGAGATGGCGGTGGCGAAGCCCTGCGGGTACATGGCCCTCACGTCGGGGGCATAGAGCGCATGGCAGCCGGCGCCGGCCAGCTTGGTCGCGTCGCCCGCCTCGTCGCGCGGATAGCGGTCGAAATCCTCGTGGGGCGCGAACTGGGTCGGATTGACGAAGATGGTGGCGACCACCCGGTCGGCCAGATCGCGCGCCCGCCGCACCAGCCCGAGATGGCCGTCATGCAGGGCGCCCATGGTCGGCACCAGGGCGACCGTCAGCCCGTCCCGGCGCCAGGCCGCGACCTGGGCACGCAGATCCCCGACCGTTTTCATGATCGGCAGCGGGCTGGAAGGCTGGGCGGCGGTCGGCGTCATGGCGTCGGTCCTTGCACGTCGAAAACGCGCGCTGGATAACCCGCTGGACCATTCCTGTCCAGAAAAGCTTTCCACAAGACAGACAATTGCGGCTCCGGCGAATATGGCGCCAACTGCGGAGAGGGCTCCCCCGTCCCCGCAGCGGTTGGCCAGCTTGCCCGGACGATCAACGCTTGATCGTGATGCCGACCAGATAGGCCAGGTTAGCCCAGGCCAGCAGCGTGGCCAGCAGCGCGGTGAAGGAGGGAACCAGGATCACCGAGCCGATGATGATGGTCAGAACCACGGCCAGCAGGCCGAGGGAGAGCAGAGCGATGCGGGTATCGTCCATGGAATGCGCTTTCCGAAGCGGGTGACAGGGAATGGCTCCGTATCTACCGCATTGCAACGCCGACGGGGCTGATCTGCGTCAATCGACCGCAGATTCAACCGCTATATCAGAATCGTATGATGGAAGCTTTTCGTGTGGCCCGCCCCATCGCAGGGCTCCAAGAAAAAAGGCTCCGGACAATCGTCCGAAGCCTTTTTTTGA
This sequence comes from Azospirillum thiophilum, assembly GCF_001305595.1. Classification (NCBI taxonomy): domain Bacteria; kingdom Pseudomonadati; phylum Pseudomonadota; class Alphaproteobacteria; order Rhodospirillales; family Azospirillaceae; genus Azospirillum; species Azospirillum thiophilum. The sequence continues at coordinate 830,451 of NZ_CP012403.1, read as the reverse complement.
TGGTGGGCGCGACAGGGATTGAACCTGTGACCCTTCGCGTGTGAAGCGAATGCTCTCCCGCTGAGCTACGCGCCCGAACCTTGAAACTCTGTACCCCGACCCGATCCACGACTGTCAGGAAGCCTGACTGGCGGACCGTTCCGGGAGCGTCGCGACCGGCTGTCGTCGGCCCCGCCGCTGCGGTGGGCGGGTTTCTACGGCCTTAACCGGCAGGTGTCAAGCATCAGATTCATCCCCATCTTAAAAAAGAATACGACGACCGCAGGAGTCCCGGACCGTGCCGCAGCCCAGCCCTCTCCGCCCGACCCATCGCGCCCGCTGGCGCCGGACGCTCCTGCTCGCCGCCGGCCTGTCCTTTCCGCTGCCACCCATGGCTGCAGCGGCGGAGCCGGTGAAGGCAAGCTACCGTGTGTTCGTCGGCGGCATCACCGCGCTCGATATCGACGCGACGCTGGAGATGACCGGCAACCGCTACCGCATCGCGGTGACGGCGGTCACCGGCGGCACCATCGGCCGCCTGCTCACTTGGCGAACCGCGTCCGAGACCGACGGCAGCCGGCTCGGCAAGGATCTGAAGCCGGTCAGCCATCGGCAGACCAGCCAGCTGCGCGGGGAACCGCGCAACGTCACCCTGACCTACGATCCCCAGGGCGACGTCTCCGCCAGCGTCTCGCCCCCGGCGGAGGATGACGGCCGCGAACCGGTGCCGCCGGCCTTGCAACGCGGCACGCTCGACCCGCTGAGCGCGGTTCTGGACCTGCTGATCGGCCTCGGAGCGAGCGAAGGCTGCGACCGGTCCCTGCCGGTGTTCGACGGCCGCCGCCGCTACGACATGGTGTTCTCTGAGGTCGGGCGGCGCATCGTCGACCCGTCGCGCTACTCGACCTTCTCCGGCATCGCCCTGCAATGCCGGGTGACCTACAAGCCGGTCGCCGGCTATGCCCGCTCGTCATCGGGCGGGCGCTTCTGGCAGCGGACCGATCCCGCGGACCGGCCCCCGGTCAATATCTGGCTTGCTCCGGTCGCCGCCGGCGCGCCGCCCCTGCCGGTGCGGCTGGAAACGGACAGCGATTTCGGCGGCGTCGTCGTCCACCTGACCGGCGTCACGCCGCCAACGGCAGACCACCGGACCGGGGCCGGACAACCGCCCGGCTCCCCGGCCGGCTCTCAGCAGGCGCGCTGACCGCAGTGGCGGATTCGCTGGCCGCCGGTGCAGTCGACTGCGTGTCGGCGATGATGTCGGACGGCACGATGCCGGCACGCCGGGCCGCCAGGGTCAGCGCCTCGACGGACGGCCAGAGCATGCGGCCGTCCAGTTCCAGCAATGTGCCGTCCAGCAGCGCCACATAGCCGCCGAACTTCCCCATATGAACGATACGAGCCATGCGAGAGGTCATGGTGGGGTTCCTTCCCATCGGCAACCGTCGTGACGCGGCGTGAACGGCGCCATTGCGCGCCGCCGCTGCCCGATCCGCACCCGACAGAGTCTTGATTGCATGTCGCACCTGCCGGACGCGGCCAGCGTCAGCAGCAGGACGTTGACGCCGAAAGCCATGGAAGCGGCCGTCAAGACAGTGTCCTGCATCATGGCGCTCCTCCCGGTCGGCGTCGCGTCGACCGGCGAAGGCCGGATCGACCCCATCACTCTAGGGGTTTTCCGGCGCCGCCGCCCTCATCCCGAGGGATAGCCCCACCGTTCAAAGGGATAGTATCCAGGTATGCAAAAGCCGATATGTCCAGGATAGCGCGGATTGACCCGGCCGGATTCCCGGGCCACGGACACCACGGGCCCCATGGGTCGAAGCCCCGGGGAATGATGCGTCAGGGGAATTTCATTTCCCGAGTGGCAGCATTAAATTTTTCGCACCGGTTTTAAAACCACCTGGGAGAAACCCCTATCTTTCCTGTTACCGGTTGGCAAGAGCGCAACCGCATCCTTACGGAGTGGCCGGCAGCAAGCCGCGCGTAAGGAGGCGAAGATGCCAACGGTGCTCGTGATCGACGATGAGGACATGGTACGCCTCGTCCTGCGGCAGTTCCTGGAACGCCAGGGGCTGGAGGTCATCGAGGCGCAGGACGGCGACGAGGGGTTGCGGGCGCTGCGGGCCAACGCCGTCGATCTGGTCATCTGCGACCTGATCATGCCGCGTGCGGACGGCATCGGCACAATCATGCACATCCGCCGCTCGATGCCGGCCATGAAAATCATCGCCATTTCCGGCGGCGGCCGCAGCCACGCGATGGAATTGCTGAAGGTCGCCGAGCAGATGGGGGCCGACCATACGCTTGGAAAGCCATTCACTCGCGACCAGCTGCGCGCGCTCGTCGGGGTCTGCCTTCCCGACCACCCCACGTCCCGGCCCTCCACCCCCGCCAAGGCGAATGCCTGAGAGGAGCCGATCATGCTGGGCACATCCCTGAGCGAGAAACTGCGGAACTGGTTCGCCGAAGAGGAGCCGGCCGCGGCCGCAAGTTCCCCAAGACCCGCCCCGCCCCAGGCGCCCCAGCCGGCAGAGGTCGAACGTCTGCAGTCCCTGGAGCGCCGGCTGAAGGCCCTGCTGATCCAGCCCCAGCTGCTGTCCGCCGGCCGCATCCACATGCTCAAGCTCGACACGCTGCGTGAAGGGCTCGGCACTGCCTGGACCGATCTGCGCGACCGCGTCCATGCCACTGCCGACCGCATCATCGGCCGCCACATCACCGCCCAGGACGTTCAATTCCGTACCGGTGACGGCGAATACATCATCGTCTTCGCGGTGCTGGGCCGCACTGCCGCCGAGCTGGTCTGCGCCAAGATCGCCGAGGAACTGCACCGGCAGTTTCTGGGCGACCCCAAACTGGCGGACATCAAGATCGCGACTGCGGTCGGCGTGCTGGACGGCAGGATGCAGTTCGAATACGCGTCCGCCGCCGACCTTCTGTCGACGATCGGGCGGACGGACGCCCCCGTCGCGGACGCCCTCCCGGCCACTCCCCCTGCACCGGCGTCTCCGGCATCCCTGGCCGCCGACAGGGAGGAGCCCCGCAAGCTGCAGTTGTCGCCAATGGAGATGGCGCAGATCGGCACCATGTACCGGCCGCTCTGGGATGTCGGCCGGCAGGTGATCTCGACCTACATGTGCATCCCGGTCCGCCGCTTTCCCGACGGAACCGCGGTCGAAGGGGCCGCCGCCCTGTCGGCGATCGAGGATCCGCATCAGCTGGCGAAGGTCGACGTCGACACGCTGGCGAACACCATCGAGATGCTGGACGAGCTGTTCCGCAACAAGTTCCGGCTGATGGTATCGGTTCCCGTCTGCTTCGAGACGCTGGCGGCACGCCGCACCCGGCAGGAATATCTCGGGCTCTGCCAGTCGGTGCCGGATTACCTGCGCCCCTTCCTGATCTTCGAATTCCTGCGCTTCCCGGCGGGTGTTCCCAGCGGCCGGATGGGCGAGCTGGTCAACGAGGTCCGGCCTTTCTGCCGCTGGACTTTCCTGCGGGTGGAATTCCGCCAGCAGAGCTTCGCCGGTCTCGCCGGCACCGGGCTGGCCGGCCTGACGACGCTGGTGCCGTCCGACCGCGGGGCGGAAGCCCGGACCATGGAGGACATGAACGGCTTCGTCGCGGCGGCTGAACGGGCCGGCCTGAAGACCTGCGTCGTCGGCATCGGCTCCACCAGCCTCGCGGTCGCGGCACGGGCCGCAGGCACCACGCTGATCGCCGGCGACCGCATTGGCCGGGCCGAGGAAATCCCGCAGCACATGCTGCGGTTCGGCTGGCAGGACCTGTTCCTGCGCGAGGCGTCGCGCTGACCGGGTTCCAGGACAGGGAGGTTCCGCAATGCCCGTCACGACCGGATGTTCGAACGACGCCGTCAGGACGCTGAGCCTGGATGCCGCCGGCATCGATCCCGACGCCCTGGCGCCGCTGGCGTTCGACGGCACCCCTCCGGCACTCATCCTCGGCTTCATATCCCCGGAGCAGGACTTCGCTGGGATCGCCCAGGCGCTGCGCTGCGCCCTGGAGGCAGGAACCAGGCTGGTGCTGGTTTCCACGGCCGGCGAGCTGTGCTCGGGCATGCCGGGAGGCCTCTATCATCCGGGAGCGGACCGGCGGGCGGGAATCGTCCTCCAGTCCTTCAGCACGGCTCTGTTCGCTGACGTCAGCATCCACAGCGTTCCGCTGCACAGCGAGGACATCCGGTCGGGTCATCCGTGCCTCGGCTACGAACAGCGCCTCAAGGCCATCCAGCGCGAGCTGGAGGCCATCGACCCGCCATTCCCGCTCGACTGCCACGATACCGTCGCATTGCTGTTCATCGACGGGTTGGCGGCAAGCGAAAGCTGCCTGATGGAGGCGGTCTACGCGACGGGCCGCTTTCCGGTCCTCTTCGTGGGCGGCTCGGCCGGCGGCAGCCTGGACTATCGCCACACCTGGCTGTTCGACGGCAGCCGGGTCCTGGAGAACCAGGCCGTCATCGTCTTCGTCCGGATGGCTCCCGACAAGCGTTATGGCGTCTTCAAAACACAGAATTTCCGCAAGACGCCGATCTCCTTCACCATCCTGGACTGCGACCCGATCCGCCGCACGGTGACCAGCGTCATCGATCCCGACAGCCTGGAAGTCTCCGGCTTCATCGACGCGCTGTGCCGCCGCCTGGATTGCCATGCCATCGACCTCGAACGTCTGCTGGCCTCCCACACCTTCGCGGTGGAGTTGGACGGCAGGCTGTTCGTGCGCTCCGTCGCGGAGATCGACCCGGCGACCAGGACGGTGTCCTTCTTCTGCGACATCAATTCCGGCGACGAGCTGTTCCTGGTCGAAGCCACCGATTTCGTCGAACAGACGAGGCGCGACTTCGCCGCCTTCCTGAGCGGCAAGCCGGAGCCGGTCGGCGGCATCCTGAACGACTGCATATTGCGGCGGATCAACAACGGTCCGCAGCTGTCGCGAATGGACATGTTCGAGACTGTTCCGGTCGCCGGATTCTCCACCTTCGGCGAGATCCTCGGCATCAGCATCAACCAGACCCTGTCCGCGATATTCTTCTTCGACGACGGCCACGAGGACTGGAACGGGGGAAAGGGCTTTCGTGACGACTATGTGAGCAATTTTCCGGTCCACTATGCCCATTTCCAGAATTATTTCAGTCAGGCCCGCAACAACCGGCTGCGCATGCTCAACCGCCTGCGCCAGAGCCTGCTCCGCAACCTGATCGGCCGCACCGATACCGCCGGTGCGCTCTATGGCCGATTCGAACAGATCGGATCCTACACCGCCGAAATCGCGGAAGGCGACCCCGACCCCCTCGACTCCACGGTAAAGGATCTGCTCACCGCCGTCATGCAGGCGACCGAAGAACGGGAAGCGGTGGCCGAAGTACTGAGTTTGCGAGAGGCCGAACTGCGCCTTGTGGAGGAGCGCCGCCGCGCGGTCGAATCCCGCATGGATCTGGAAGCCCAACTCCGG
>NZ_CP012403.1:622500-817500 GCF_001305595.1 Azospirillum thiophilum | reverse complement strand
GAGGAGCCCTACCCCCATCAGGTGGTGCTGGCCGAGTTCGCGGCGGGCCGGCTGGTCGGCCACGAGGCGCTGCGGGTGCCGCGCCATGTCGCGATCCACCGGATCGTCGCGGAGACCCCCGAAGCGGCGCTGGAGCGCCTGAAGCGGCTGGCGTTCGACGAAACGCTGGCGCGGGATGCCTGGCCCTTCCTGGAGGTGACGGTCACCCTGCCAGAGCCGCGCCCCGCCCTGCGCGACGAGGTCGAGGCCGTGCTGGCCGGCCGGCCGGTCCGGCTGTTGAAGCTGGTGGTGCGTCTGACCGGCAGCGGCCAGACGCTGGCCGACGGCGCGCCGCCAACCGACCTCGCCTCGCTGGAGCCGGAAGAGGTGTTCCGCCGCCTCTACCGCCGCAGCCACGACGGCGACCCCGACCTGGAGCTGGTGGCGGCCTTCCACGAGTTGCTGACCACCGTGCAGGAGGCGGCGTGATGCGGATCCTCGCAGTACGCGGCGCCAATCTGACCAGCCTCGACGGGACGTTCGCCATCGATTTCGACCGCGAGCCGCTGCGACGCGCCGGCCTGTTCGCCATCACCGGGCCGACCGGGGCCGGCAAGAGCACCATCCTGGACGCGCTGTGCCTGGCGCTGTTCGACCGCATGCCGCGGCTGCCGGAAGGACGCGGCGAGATGCTGGGAGCGGACGGCGACCCCAACGGCATCCGCACCACCGATGTGCGCAGCATCCTGCGGCGCGGCGCCGGATCCGGCTGGGCGGAAGTGGATTTCATCGGGATCGACGGGGATGCCTACCGGGCGCGGTGGGAGGTGCGGCGAGCCCGCCAGAAGGCGCAGGGCGCCCTGCAACTGCAGAGCATGTCGTTGTGCAGCCTCGACGGCGAGCGGCGCTACGGCGACGGTAAGAAGAGCGTGCTCGACGAGATCGAACGGCGGCTGGGCCTGAGCTTCGAGCAGTTCCGCCGCGCCGTCCTGCTGGCGCAGGGCGACTTCGCCACCTTCCTGAAGGCGCCGCCACGCGAACGCTCCGCCCTGCTGGAGTTGCTGACCGGCACGGAGGTCTATTCGCGGCTGTCGGTCGCCGCCCATGAACGGGCGGGTGCGGAGCGGCAGACGCTCGACACGCTGGTGGCGCAGGGCGGCGGCATCGGCGTCCTCGCCGACGAGGATCGCGCCGCCCTGCAAGCGGACGCCGCCGATGCGGCCCGCGCGGTCCAGGCGGGCGAACAGGCGCTGGCACTCGCCCGGGCGGCCATGGCCTGGCACGAGCGCGATGCGCAGCTCGCCGCGACGGAGGAGCAGGCGCTGGCAGCGGCCCGAACCGCCGAAGAGGCCTGGGCCGGAGCGGAGCCCCGGCGCGGCGCGGCGGCCCGGCTGCGCAGTCTGCTGCCGATGCGTCCGTTTCTGGAGGATGCCGACCGGACGGCGGGAGATGCGGCCGCGGCCGCGGCGGCGGTGGATCGCGCGACGGCGGCATGGGAAAGCGCCCGGCTTGCGGTGGAGGAGTCGACCGGCCGCCATGGCGAGGCCCGGCGCCGCTTCGAGGCCGCCTGCACGGCACAGGCCGGAGCCGAACCCGACCTGGAGCGTGCCGCTGATCTCGATGGTCGGATCGCGGCGTTGGCCGGTGAAGGCGACGCCGCCGAGGCTGCGGCACAGGCCGCCATGCAACGGAGCGCCAAGGCACGCAAGGCGGTGCAGGATATCGGGACCGCCCTGTCGGCGGCACAGACCGAGTCCGCAAGGCTGGAGTCCTGGCTGCGCGCACAGGCGGGCTTCGAGCCGGTCGCGGCCGATTGGGAGCGCTGGGACCGGCTGTTGGACCGGCACCAGGCGGCGGCCCGCACCGGAGACGCCGCCCGCCGGGAAAGGATGGCCCGGGAACGTGAAGTTGCCGTCCTGACCGCTGCCGTCGAAACGGCGGAAAGCCGCTCGACCGAGGCGCGGGACCGCTGCATCGCGGCCGAGACGGTGCTGGAGGCACTGCGGGCCGAGGCGGTGCCGTCGCTCGACGATGCCCGGACGGAGCGGGCGGAGGCGGGGCGCCGCCGCGACGGCCTGCGGGCCCTGCTCGCCACCGGCGAGATGCGGCGGCGCCTGTCGGCCGACCGGACGGCGGCGGAGACCGACCGGGTGCGGCTGCTGGCCGAAGCGGAGCGCGACGGCGCGGCGGCGCGGAAACTTGCCGAGCGCCGCAACGAACGGCGTGCGGCCGCCGACGAGGCGGAACGGACGCTGCAACGCCTGCTGCTGGCCCGGCGGGAGGATGTGAAGAGCCTGCGCGGACGGCTGGAGGAGGGCGAGCCCTGCCCGGTCTGCGGATCGGACTCCCACCCCTGGGCGGGAACCGACGCCACGCCGCTGGACCGGGTGACCCGGGAGCAGGAAGCGCGTCTCGCCGACCTGCGGGAGGAACTGGCCGCCATGGTGGCCCGCCATGCGGCGCTCGAGGCGGCGGCACAGGCCGCGCGGACCGGGGCCGACGGGCTGGCGGCACGGCTGGCGGCGATGGCGCAAGAGGCCGATGAGTTGACGGCGCGCTGGACGGCGCAGGCGGCAGCGGCCGGATGGAGCAGCGATTGCGACGCGCTGGACGGCATCGCGGCGGCGCTCGACGCCGTGGAACAGCGGTTGGCGGGCATCGCCGCCGACGAGGAGCATGCGCTGGATCACCGCCGGCGGCTCGACGCGGCACAGCAGGACCAGCGCCGGCTGGAAGCCGCCGCTGCGGCGCTGGCGACGGAGAGCGAGGCGGCCCGGCAGCGGTTGGCCGAGGGGCGGCAGGCGGCGGCCCTGGCTGCGGCGGCGCTGGAACGGGCGGAGGGCGACCGCGACGCCGCGCTGGCGGAACTGGCGGAAGGGCTGGCCGGCGAAGCCGATTGGCGCACGCGGCTGGAACGGGGTCCGGGAGGGTTCCGCAGCGCGTTGGCGGAACGGGTCTCCGAATACCAGGGGAAGAGAGATACATTGGCCCGCGCCGGCCGCGAGGTCGAACGGGCAAGCGGCGAGCGCGCGGTGCAGTCGGCGGAGCTGGATGCGGCGCTGAGGGCGGAGGAGGAGGCACGCCAGCGGGCCGCCGATCTGGCCGGCAGGCAGGCCGACGCCCGGATGGCACGCAACGCGCTGCTCGGCGGACGGGCGGTGGTGGCGGTGCGCAGGGCGCTGGCCGACGAGCGGCAGGCCGCAGAAGCGCTGGTGGAGAAGGCCACGATCGTTCGCCAGGACGCCGCCGCCCGCCTGTCGGCGGCGGAGCGGGAGCGGGAGACCCGCGGCGAGGCGACTCGCCTGTGCGCCGACAAGGCGGCGGTGGCCAGGGAGCGGCTGGAACGGGCGGCTGCCGAACGCTCCACCGGCCTGGAGGAGATCCGCCGGCTGCTGGCGGCCCCGGACGCCGGGCTGGAGGCCGAGGAGCGGGCGCTGGCGGCGCTGGAGCGCGCGCGCGGCGATGCGCTGCTGGTGGTCGACGAGCGGCGGCGGCAGCGGGATGCCCACCATGCCGCCGGCCGTCCGGCGCAGACCGCCGAAGAGGCGGCCGCCGCGGCCGATGGAACAGGCGTGATCCTGGAGCACGACCGCGACCGGCTCGGCTCGGCCCGCGGCCGGCTGGAGGCCGACGACGCCAATCGGCTGCGGCTGGCCGGGCTGAGCGCGGCGATGGAGGCCCAGCGGGCACGCTGCACCCTGTGGGGCAAGATGGCGCAACTGATCGGCTCGGCGAACGGGCAGAAGATGCGCAACTTCGCCCAGAGCCTGAGCCTCGACCTGCTGCTGACCCACGCCAACCGGCATCTGGAGGATCTCGCCCGCCGCTACCGGCTGGAGCGGGTGGCCGGGGCCGACCTGGAAATACAGGTGGTCGACCGCGAGATGGGCGACGAGCGGCGCGGCGTCCACAGCCTGTCGGGCGGCGAGCTGTTCCTGGTATCGCTGGCCCTGGCGCTGGGCCTGTCGGCGATGGCGGCCGGCGCCTCAGGCGGCATCGGCACGCTGTTCATCGATGAGGGCTTCGGCACGCTGGATCCCGACAGCCTGGACGTCGCCCTGTCCTGCCTGGAAGCCTTGCAGGCCGGCGGCCGTCAGGTCGGCGTCATCAGCCACGTCCCGGCGATGGTCGAACGCATCGGCACGCAGATCCGCGTGGTGCCGCTGGGCGGCGGGCGCAGCCGGGTGACGGTGCTGTCACCGGCCGGCGTGCCGGGGGTGGCGCTGGCAGAGGCTTGATGGCGGCCGGCGCTCAGCGCCCCCGCTTGGCCAGGAAGGCCAGCCGTTCCAGCGTGTGGACGTCCTGCTCGTTCTTCAGCAGGGCGCCGCACAGCGGCGGGATCAGGGTGCGGGCATCCTTGGCGCGCAGGGTTTCCGGATCGACGTCCTCGACCATCAGCAGCTTGATCCAGTCCAGAAGCTCCGACGTGGAGGGCTTCTTCTTCAGGCCCGGCACCTCGCGCAGGTCGTAGAACAGGTTCAGCGCCTCGCGCAGCAGCGCGGCCTTCAGGCCGGGATAATGGACCTCGACGATGCGTTCCATCGTCTCGCGCTCGGGAAAGCGGATGTAGTGGAAGAAGCAGCGGCGCAGGAAGGCGTCCGGCAGCTCCTTCTCGTTGTTCGAGGTGATGATGACGATGGGCCGCCTTGCCGCCGTGACCGTCTGCCGCGTCTCGTAGACGTGGAACTCCATGCGGTCGAGCTCCAGCAGCAGGTCGTTGGGGAACTCGATGTCGGCCTTGTCGATCTCGTCGATCAGCAGCACCGGAGGCTCCGGCGCCTCGAAGGCCTCCCACAGCTTGCCGCGGACGATGTAGTTGGCGATGTCGTGGACCTTGGCCTCGCCCAGCTGGCTGTCGCGCAACCGGCTGACCGCGTCGTATTCGTACAGGCCCTGCTGCGCCTTGGTGGTCGATTTCACATGCCAGGACAGCAGCGGCTTGTTCAACGCGCGGGCGATCTCCACCGCCAGAACGGTCTTGCCGGTCCCCGGCTCCCCCTTCACCAGAAGCGGGCGCTCCAGCGTGATCGCGGCGTTGACCGCCACCATCAGATCGTCGGTGGCGACATAGCGGTCGGTGCCGGCAAAACGCATTTCGATGTCCTCGTCCTTTCGCGTGCCCGACAGTCTTGCCATTCCCGTTCCGGCTGGCAAGCCCCGCCGAACCTGACGCTCCGCTGCGCCCAGTCTCCGCCGGACCGTCCCGTTTCTTTTCGTTTCACCATCACCCTTGCCAATCGCCTCCATTTGATCGAAGAGAAGGAGAACACTTGCTCAATGATCGCGGCGGAGGAACTCCGGAAAACAAGATCTGCAAGATTTGCATGAACGAGTCCTGCATCTGAAGTTTTCGAGTTGCATGACACGGAGTAACGGAGCCGTGGATCATTGATAGACAATCGCATCGTTCTTGTCTGCGGAATGTTCAGCAGCGCTTCAACCTGGGCATTCAATGCCGCAGTTGATCTTCTTCGCCTGACCACTCCCTGTCACGTCGCCTTCGCCGCAAATCTGGATGGCGAAACACGGTTGCCCATACCGCCGGCCGGAACGGTGCTGGTACTGAAGACCCATGGCTGGGGCGATCCGGCCGCCTTCCTCGACCGCCATCCGGACACGCACTGCCTCGTCACCATCCGGGATCCGCGTGATGCCGTGGTGTCGCTGATGCAGCGCTTCGATTACGGCTTCGACCATGCCCTGGCCTATGCCGCCCAGGGGGCCGCCGGGATCGTCGGCGCGGCACGCCAGCCGGGAAGCCTGCTGCTGCGGTACGAGGGCGGTTTCATGGATCAAGCCACGACCATCGACCTGATCGCCGGCCATCTCTCCCTCCGGCCTTCGGCTGCGGAGATGGAGGTGCTGTTCCGGCGGCTGCGGCCCGACGCCGTGCAAGCCGCCATTGCCGAGGCCGAGCGGCAGAACCGTTTTCCCAAGGGGTTGCCCGCCGGCGAAACCGCCGATCCTTCGACGCAATGGCACCCCGGCCATGTCGGCGACCGCCTGATCGGCAAATATGCCAAGCTCCTCGACCGGACGAGGCAGGCGGCGGTGGTCGCGCGGATGGCGCCCTACATGGCGCATTTCGGCTATGAGGCGTAGCATGTCCGCCGTTCCGGCCGCGCCCGCCCTGCTGCCCGCCTCCACGACCGTCGTCGCGATGGAAGGAACGACCTTTCACGGGCCGGAGGCCATGACCGGCATCGGCCGTTACGTCCGCAACATGGCCCGTTGCCTGGCACGCATCCATGCCGACGAGGGCGCCCGTCTCATCGTGACGCTCGGGCGGTTGGCGCATGCGCCGCTGCTTGCGGAGACGGTCGCGAACGACGTCCAGGCCCATCTGTTCCAGCCGCTGATTCCCGGCCTCCCGTCCGACGGAGCCGCAAGACAGGCGGGGCGCCGCGAAACTCCCGAGGCCCTGGAAGACGACCTGATCGCCAGGGGGGCGACCGTCTATTTCGATCCGAATCCCTTCGCCATGTACAAGAGCTTCTTCGCGCCCAGGCGGCTGGGTCATGCGGCGATGATCCATGATCTGGTGCCGCTGAGCTTCCGCTCGGCCTATCTCGACCGGTGGCCGGCCCCGTTGAAGGCCGAATATGTGAGGCGTCTCCTCCATTTGGCGCAAACGGCCGACGTCCTGTTCTTCCCGTCGCATGCCAGCGCCGAGGAGTTCCACCGCCACGCCAGCCCACGAGCCGGGATGACGCTCTGCGTCACCGGCGAAGGGGTCGATCCGGTCTTTCTCGCCCCGACGGCGTCGGCGGCCGACCAAGCCCCGGCGAACGCCCGGCCATATATGCTGATGATCTCGAACCTGACGGACAGGCGCAAGAATCTGGGCTTCGCGCTGACGGCTTACCATCATTTCCTGCGGCTGGCCGCCTCGACCCGCCATGCCGGGATGGGGCTGGAGATCGTGATGTCGTCGGATGCGCTGATCGATCAGGCGCAGGCCCATTGCCGCGCGCTGGGGATTGCCGGGCATGTCCGCTTCCATGTCGCCGTGCCCGACGACAGCCTGCGCCGGCTCTACCGCGACGCGGCCCTGCTGGTCTGCCCCTCCGCCGCCGAAGGGTTCGGATTGCCGGTCATCGAGGCGCTGGCCTGCGGCACGCCGGTGCTGAGCAGCAGCAGGGCGGGGTTGGCTGAACTGCAATGCGACGGCTGGATCATGCCGGCCGACCTGTCGTCCGAGCCGGCGCTCGCCGCCAGCATGTTGCGGGCGGTCGACCGGCCCCGCGGCGACCCCGAGGCGGCATGCCGCTATGCCGCAAGGTTTGACTGGACCGAGGTCGGCCGCCGGACCTATCGGACCCTGTCCGCGGCCACGCGCTCATGACCCGCCGTCCCGCGGGCGACCGCCATGGCATAGCCGATCATATGCTCGGCGCGGGCATGTTCGTGCAGGCTGCTCTGCGGAAAGGCGTTGGCCTCGATCGCCCACAGCCGGTCCTCCTCGTCCAGGGCCAGATCGATGCCCAGTTCCGACAGCGGCAGCGGCTTGGTCGCATCGACCAGCTTGGCGATCTCCATCGCCAGGGCGACGATCCGGTTTCCGAGCTCTTCCGCCTCCACCGCGTTCCGCCGCACGGCCAGGAAGCCGTCGATCGGCCCCTGGTAGCCGCCCTGGCTGATGTTGGTCAGGAAGCGTCCCGCCTCGGCCAGCCGGACATAGGCGCGGGTCACGCCCCACTCGCCATCGGCCCGCCGCTGCACATGGACCCGGAGATCGGCGGACCGGCCATCGACCGCCGCCGAACGGATGAAGCGCTGCACCAGATAGCGGCGATACCGCAGGCGCCCGGCGATGCGCGCGCGGACATGGCCGACCACCTCCCCCAATGTGCCGCGGATCGTGCCGCCGGCATGCTGGAGCAGCCAGCCTTGCCCGCTGCCGGCCTCCCCGCCGCCGGTTTCCCGGTGGATGAACTGGATGCCGAAGCCGCGGCGGCCGTCGACCGGCTTCACGACGGCGTTCCCCTGTTCCAGGAAGGCGGCCGTCAGCGTGGCGTCGATGGCATCGGACGGAATCCCGATGGTGGGAATGGCGTGCGGCAGCAGGTTGCCGGCGCACAGGAGTTCGTGAAAGGCCAGCTTGTCGAGGCTGGAGTCGGCGATGACCGGACGGCTTCGGCGAATCCAACCGTCCAGTTCCTGCCAATCGACATCCGCCCCGCTCTTCATCACGACCACGTCCGGCAGGGAGAACCAGCCGGAGCTCCAGCCGGCGGGCGTCCAGCGCTCCCCCGCGATCAGTTCCCGCTGCCGGTCCCAGGACGATCTGTCGAGCAGCAGCAGTTCGGCGCCCTGCAAGGCAGCCTCCGCAAGCAATGCCCGAAGCCTCGGTTGGGGAAACAGATCGCGCGGCTGATTTTTGTAAGATATAAAGCCGATCTGCATCATTTTCGACAGCTCTCTTCCCAGTCGTCAATCTTAGATATTGCGTTGCCTCGGCTCTGAACACTATGATAGCGTACGTCATACACCGTCGACTTTATATCGAACACTGAATTTTCCAGATTGGAAAATTGCAACGAAATGAAATGGGGTCTTCTCCCAAAAGTGGCCCTGACGCCGCTCGACGCGAAGAGGCGGACGCTGCCCGCCTGCGAACCCCCGAACGGATGGGCAGGACATCCTGCCGGCCCCAGCCTCCCGCTCCTTTGACGACGAGTGGACCATGGACGACCAGACCGACTCGCCCGACGATTTTCACGCGATCTGCCTGCGAGCCACTGCCCATGCCCACGGATGGGCGACGCGCTACGTCCAGGGTGTCTACAGCCGCTTCCAGCCCTATCCGTCACGCTGGCTCCGGGTCGAAATCGGTGGGCGGAGCTATCTGTTCGCGTCCGGCATGTTGTTGATCGAAGGGGCCGACCCGTGGCGCGGCCTCGGCCTGCACATCAACGAGGGGGCGACCCTTCTCACCCGCGACAAGCAGAGGGCGAAGGAGTTTCTCGAAGCGCAGGGGTTCGGCACGCCGGCGGGGCGGGTGTTCCGCCGCACCGACCTCTCCGCGGCCCTGGACGCCTTCCCATCCTTTGCAACTCCGGTCTGCGTCAAGCCCAACCAGGGCGCCAAGGGGGAGTTGGTCTTTCCGGGCATCGGCGACCGGGTGCGCTATGAGCGGGCGATCCGGCGGGTCGCGGCACGGCACCAGAAGATCCTGGTCGAGGAGAGCGTGAGCGGGCAGCTGATCCGCTTCTTCTACGTGCGGCCCAAGGTGGTCGCGATCAAGCTGAGCCGGCCGGCCAGCATCGTCGGCGACGGGTCCGCCGGCATCGCGCGGCTGATTGACGCCAAGAACGAGCTGCGCCGCCGGCGGGCGGTGCCCGGCCATTCCGACATCCAGGTCGACGACGATCTCCGTGACTTCCTGGCGATGACCGGCCGCAGCCTGGACGACGTACCGGCGCCGTCGGAACGCGTCTTCCTGCGCGGCACCTCCAACGGCGCCACCGGGGCGGACAGCATCGACTGCCGCTCGGATCTTCATCCTTCCTACAGCGACGTGATCGCGGCGGCCTGCAACGCGGTGCCCGGCCTGAACCTGACGGCGGCCGACGTGATGATCCGGGATCCCTCGCTGCCGGCGCAGCGCGGCAATTATTGGATTCTGGAGCTGAACCGCAATCCCGGCATCACGCCCTACCATTTCCCTTGGCGCGGCGAAGCGCAGGACGTCGCCGGGGCGATCCTGAATTTCCTGGAGCAGGGCGCCGCGACAGCCTCCGCCCCACCCGCAACATCCTGCGAAGAGTAACCGATGACCGCAACCGTCCCCCCCGACCGCGATGCCCTGCAACAGTGGATGATGGCCTATCTGGCGACCATCTGCGGGTTTGCGGCCGACGCCATGGACCCCGGCCAGCCCTTGGCCGGCTACGATCTGGATTCCGTCGATGCCGTCGAAATGGCGCTGGAAATGGAAAAGGCGTTCGGAATCGCCCTCGACCCGGAAACCTTCCTGGAGAGCCGCAATTCGGTCTCGGCCATCGCCGACACCCTGGCGGGCCGGAACGCCGGTTCGCCGCCAGTCTGATGGCAACGGATATCCCTGCCTGGATCCATGCGTCCAACCAGCCTCCCGCCGGGTCGCTGGCCACCCTGGCGGATCCGGCGGCCGGTGCCGAACAGCGCCTGAACGCCTGCCAGTCCCTGATCCAGAACGGCGTCGTCCACTGGACCCTGCCGCATGCAGAAGCGCTGTGCCGGATCCCCGAGGTCGCCGAACGGGCTGAACAGCTGGTTGCGCTTTGCCGGATCCTGTGGGATTGCGACCTGACCGCTCCCGCGGCGATTCCGGCGACGCTGGCCCGCGATCCGGCAGCCGGGAATTATTGGATGGTGCCAGCCGGCTCCACCACCACCCTTCTCGCCTTCACCGGGCGGGCCAGGCGGCTGTCGGTTTCCGTCTATCTGATGCAGCGGATCCTGGAGCCCTTCGGCGTCAACGTCATCTATCTGTTCGATCCGGCCGACAGCTTCTATATCGGCGGCATCGGCGGAGGCTGGACCGGGATGGAGCCGACGGTCGAGTTGCTGCGCCGGCTGTGCGACGGCTTCGGCACCAGGACGCTCTATTGCCTCGGCCAATCCACCGGCGGCTACGGCGCGCTGCGCTATGGGCTGGACCTCGGCGCCGAAGCGGTCCTCGCCTTCTCGCCGATGATCTGGCAGGTCATGCGGCCGCGGCCATTGGCACGCATCTCCCAGCTGCTCGGCCGTCCGGTCGGTGGGGAGGAGGTCGACCTGCGGCATCTCTATGCCGGCCGGGAGCGGCACCCGCGCGCCCGGATCGTCTGCGGCGGCGACAATGCGGCCGATCTGCGCTCGGCAGCGATGCTGGCCGACCTTCCCGGCATCGACCGGCACATCCTGCCGGGGGTCAGCGACCATGCGGTCATCACGACCCTGCTTCAATCCGGCGACCTGCGGCGGATGATCGGGGAGTTTCTCGGCATGACCTCCCCGGATTGACCGGCTCGGATTGACAGGCCCGATTTCCGGCCGCTCAGTCGACGATGAACAGGGTGGCGCCGATTTCGGTCGAGGACCGGTGCGGATGGTCGCCGAAATCGGACACCTGATAGCTCATGCCGGCGGTCAGCACGAAGCGCCGGCCGTCCTTCAACTCGGTGACCAGCTCACCGCTGACCACGAACAGGACATGGCCGCGGTCGCACCAATGGTCGGCCAGATAGCCCGGCGTGTATTCGACCAGCCGCACCCGAAGCTCGCCGGTGCGGAAGGTCCGCCACAGCGCCTTGCCGGTCTCGCCCGGATGTTCGGTGACCGGCACGCCGGCCCAGTCGGTCACGGTGAAGGGAAGAGTCGGGAGTTCCATCGCCGGACCTTACGAAAACGGCATGAACGGAAAAACGGCCCCCGCATGCATCCGGGGGCCGGGTCGCTCAGCGATCAGGAGGCCGTCCTGGCCGCAATCGCCTTTTCGATGGCCTCGACCGCCGCCGGAGCCAGCGAGGCGTCGGGGCCGCCGGCCTGGGCCATGTCGGGCCGGCCGCCGCCGCCCTTGCCGCCCAGCGCCTCGGCGCCAACGCGCACCAGATCGACGGCGCTGAGGCTGCCCGTCAGGTCGTCGGTCACGCCGATGACGATGGAGGCCTTGCCCTCGTTCGCCGCGATCAGCACGACGACACCGGAGCCGACCTGCTTCTTCAGCTCGTCGGCCATCGGCTTCAGATCCTTGGCCGGCAGGCCCTCGACCACGCGGGACGCGACCTTGACGCCGGCCACATCCTTGGCCTCGCCGCCGCCCTCGGCCTTGGCACCACCACCCATGGCAACCTGCCGGCGCAGCTCTGCCAGTTCGCGCTCCATCTTGCGTCGCTCCTCGACCAGCACGGCCACACGGGCCGGAACCTCGTCGGGCTTCACCTTCAGGACGCTCGCCGCCTCGGTCAGCAGATGGTCGCGCTCGGACAGCCAGGCCTTGGCACCGGTGCCGGTCAGCGCCTCGATGCGGCGGACGCCGGCGGCAACGGCGCCTTCGGAGACGATCTTGAACACGCCGATGTCGCCGGTGCGGCGGACATGGGTGCCGCCGCACAGCTCGATGGAGTAATCACGGTCCAGCTCGCCATGCGGCCCGCCCATCGAGACGACGCGGACCTCGTCGCCGTACTTTTCGCCGAACAGCGCCATGGCGCCCTGGGCGCGGGCCTCGTCCGGCGACATCAGCCGGGTGACGACGTCGCTGTTGGCAAGGATGCGGCGGTTGACCTCGTCCTCGATCACCGCGATGTCGGCGGCGCTGAGGCCGGTCGGCTGGCTGATGTCGAAGCGCAGCCGCTCCGGCGCCACCAGCGAGCCCTTCTGGGTGACATGGTCGCCCAGACGGTGGCGCAGCGCCTCGTGCAGCAGGTGGGTGGCCGAGTGGTTGGCGCGGATGGCCGAGCGGCGGGTGCCGTCGACCCGCAGTTCGACCACGTCGCCGACCGAGAGGCTGCCCTTGGTGACGGTGCCGACATGGGCCCACACCGCGCCCAGCTTCTTCAGCGTGTCGGACACCACCAGTTCGGCGCCGGTGGCGGAGAAGATCACGCCGGAATCGCCGACCTGACCGCCCGATTCTCCATAGAAGGGTGTCTGGTTGACGACGACCAGCACCTGGTCGCCGGCGGCGGCGGTCTCGACGCGGGCATCGCCCTTGACGATGGCCGTCACCTTGCCCTCGGCCATTTCGGCGTCGTAGCCGAAGAACTCGGTGGCGCCCAACTCGTCCTTGATCTCGTACCACAGCTTCTCGGTGCCGACCTCGCCCGAGCCGGCCCAGGATTCGCGGGCCTTGCGGCGCTGCTCGTCCATCGCGGCCTTGAAGCCGGCCTCGTCGACGCCGCGGCCCTGGCCGCGCAGCACGTCCTGCGTCAGGTCGAGCGGGAAGCCGAAGGTGTCGTACAGCTTGAAGGCGACGTCGCCGGCCAGCGGCTGGCCCTCGCCCAGATGGCCGACCTCGTCCTCCAGCAGGCGCAGGCCGCGCTCCAGCGTCTGCTTGAAGCGGGTCTCCTCCAGCTTCAGCGTCTCGACGATCAGGGCGCGGGCGCGGTTCAGCTCCGGATAGGCGTCGCCCATCTGCTGGATCAGCGCCGGGACCAGACGGTGCATCAGCGGCTCGCGCGCGCCGATCATGTGGGCGTGGCGCATGGCCCGGCGCATGATGCGGCGCAGCACATAGCCGCGGCCCTCGTTCGACGGCAGCACGCCGTCGGCGATCAGGAAGGAGGTCGAGCGCAGATGGTCGGCGATGACGCGGTGCGACACGGCATGGGCGCCGTCCGGCGCGCTCTTGGTCGCCTCGGCCGACGCCATGATCAGCGCCCGCATCAGGTCGATGTCGTAATTGTCGTGCTTGCCCTGGAGCACGGCGGCCAGACGCTCCAGCCCCATGCCGGTGTCGATCGACGGCTTGGGCAACGGCACAAGATTGTCCGGACCCAGCTGTTCATACTGCATGAACACGAGGTTCCAGATCTCGATGAAGCGGTCGCCGTCCTGGTCCGGGCTGCCCGGCGGGCCGCCGGCGATCGACGGGCCATGGTCGAAGAAGATCTCCGAACACGGGCCGCAGGGGCCGGTGTCGCCCATCCGCCAGAAATTATCGTCGGTCGGGATGCGGATGATCCGCCCGTCCGGCAGGCCGGCGACCTTGCGCCAGATCGCCGCCGCATCCTCGTCCGAGGTGTGGACGGTCACCAGCAGCTTGTCGGCCGGCAGCCCGTACTCCTTGGTGATCAGGTTCCAGGCGAACGCGATGGCGTCGTCCTTGAAATAATCGCCGAAGGAGAAGTTCCCCAGCATCTCGAAGAAGGTATGGTGCCGGGCCGTGTAGCCGACATTGTCCAGGTCGTTGTGCTTGCCGCCGGCGCGTACGCATTTCTGCGAGGTGGTCGCGCGCCGGTAAGGCCGCGTCTCGGCACCGGTGAAGACGTTCTTGAACTGGACCATGCCGGCGTTGGTGAACATCAGCGTCGGGTCGTTGCGCGGCACGAGCGGCGACGAGTCGACGATCTGATGTCCCTGCTTGGCGAAGAAATCCAGGAACGTGCGACGGATGTCGTTGGCGGTCTGCATACGGTCAAGGCTCCGGGTGCGCGGCTACGGCCTTCCATCGGCCGAACCGTGCTTTTAGCGCGAGAATGGCGGCATGTCCACGACGGACGGATTATTACCCTGTGGCAGTTGCCCCGGATCCGGACGGAGAGTGCGGGCGGGGCCGCCGGGGCCCCGTCTACTCCGCCTGCGCCTCTTCCTTGGCCCGCGCCTTTTCGATGCGGCGGCCGACGATGATCGCGATTTCATAGAGCGCGATCAGCGGCAGCGCCAGGCTGACCTGGCTGATGACGTCGGGCGGGGTCAGGATCGCCGCGGCGACGAAGGCGCCGACGATGGCGTAGCGCCGCTTCGACGCCAGCGCGTCGGTGCTGACGATGCCGACACGGACCAGCAGGGTCAGCAGCACCGGCAACTGGAAGGCGATGCCGAAGGCGAAGATCAGCGACATCACCAGATGCAGGTATTCGCCGACGCGCGCCTCGAACTCGATGGGCAGGGCGTTGCCGTCGCCGCCGGGATGGAATTCGAAGCCCAGGAAGAAGCGCCAGGCCATCGGGAAGATGAAGTAATAGACGATGCCGGCGCCAAGCAGGAACATCACCGGAGTCGCCACCAGGAAGGGCAGGAAGGCGCGGCGCTCGTGCTTGTACAGGCCGGGCGCGACGAACATCCAGATCTGGGTGGCGATGATCGGGAAGGAGATGAAGCAGCCGCCCCAGAATGCCACCTTCACATAGGTGAAGAAGGCTTCGGTCAGGCCGGTGTAGATCATCCGCCGCCCCTGCCCCGCCAGCAGATCGGCCAGCGGTTGGACCAGGAAATTATAGATCCTGTCCGACACGGCATAGCACAGCAGGAAGGCGATCAGGATCGCACCGATCGACCACATCAACCGGTTTCGCAGCTCGATCAGGTGATCGATCAGCGGCATCTTGCTGTCTTCGAGGTCGTCCTGCTGGGTTTCGCCGGTCATGGCCCGTCTTGACTCACGTCTGCTTGTCGATCGGCTGGGCGGAGACCGCCGCTGCCGGTTGCGGCGGTTCGATGGTGATGGGCGACGGGGCCGCCGACGGCGGCGCGCTGTCGGTCACGGCCGGCGGCGCCGCCTCCGCCTGCGGGGCCGGGGCCGGGGCCGGTGCCGGTGCCGGGGCCGGGGCCGCCGGGGTTGGCGCCTGCGGCAGGTCCGGCTCCGGTTCCGGCGTGCTGCCGGCATGGCCGGTCAGGCCGACGTCGAACGCCTTGGGGTCGAAGGCCTTGCCCACCTCCCCCTTCGGGTCGATGGTGTCTTCCATCATCTTCTTGATGTTCAGGTCGCGGGTCTTCAGCGCTTCCTTGCGGAGCTCATCCAACTCCGTCTCCCGCATCATGTCGTCGATGTGGGTCTGGAACTCGCGCGCGACGCCTCTCGCCTTCCGCACCCATTTGCCGAGCGCGAAGATCGCCTTGGGCAGATCCTTGGGCCCGATGACCACGAGGGCGATGACGGCGATCACCATCAGTTCGGACCAAGCGATGTCGAACATGTTCTTCCGGCTTCACGAATGCGGTGGGCAGGATGGCGCGCGCAAAGGGGCCCGCGAAGGCCGCTCCCTTTGCGCCCGCCGGTCAGCTGCGGACCGCCTCGTCCTTCTTGGCCGCGGTTTCGGCCGTGTTGGCCGGCTGGTTCGGGATGACCTTGGCGTTGGCCCCCGGGTTGGCGCCCGCGTCGTCGCTGTCGTCCTGCAATCCCGCCTTGAAGGACTTCACGCCCTTGGCGAGATCGCCCATCACCTTCGGCAACTTGCCCGCGCCGAACAGCAGAAGAACGATCAGAAGAACGATGATCCAGTGCCAGATGCTGAAAGAACCCATGGCGCGCCTATCACGGTTGAACGGCCTTTGCGGCGGGCCGGCACTATGGCAGAAAGGCCAATAGCCCGCAACGTTCGCCCCACCATCCTTAAACGGTTGTCATTGAGGTTTCACGGGAATTCGCTCGGGCTCCCGGGAAAAACAGATCGCCTCAATCCTCCCCGCCCTCCTCCTCCCCGCCATTCCCGGCAAGCGCACCGCCGTCGCCCGCCGTCCCCAGCCCCAGCAGCACCGGGCGGCTGTCCAGCAGGCCGGCGGCACGCAGATCCTCGACGCTCGGCAGGTCGCGCAGGCTGTCCAGGCCGAAATGGTCGAGGAAACGGTCGGTGGTGATCCAGGTCAGCGGTCGGCCCGGCGTCTCCCGCCGCTTGCCCGGCCGGATCCAGCCATGCTCCATCAGCAGGTCCAGCGTGCCCTTGCTGGTGGCGACGCCACGGATGGATTCGATCTCACCCCTGGTCACCGGCTGGTGATAGGCAATGATCGCCAGCGTCTCGATCGCCGCGCGGGACAGCCGGCGCGACACCTCCTCCTCCCGCCGCAACTCCGGCGCGAGATCCTCCGCGGTGCGGAAGGCCCAGCCGCCGCCGGTGCGCACCAGGATGACGCCGCGCGGGGCGTAATGGGCGCGCAGTTCCTCCAGCAGCGGCCCGGCCTCCGGCCCGACGCGGGCGGCCAGCGTCTCCTCGTCCAGCGGCTCGGCCGAGGCGAACAGCAAGGCCTCCAGCAGGCGCAGCTTGCCGATGCGGGCCTCCGCCTCGTGGGCGTCGGTGACTTCCTTGATCATGTTCTCACTGTTCCGGTGGTTCGGCGGGCCCGTCCGCAGGCCCGTCTTCGCGCCGGCTGCGGACATAGAGCGGGGCGAAGGCGCCCTCCTGGCGCAGTTCCACCCGGCCGGCCTTCGCCAGTTCCAGAGTCGCGGCGAAATGCGCGGCGAGCGCGGAGCGGGTCAGCAGCCCGCCACCCTGCCCGCCCCCATCCTGCCCTCCCGGCAGGAAGCTCGCCAGCGTCGCCCAATCCGGCATGCGGCCGAGCAGCGACGATAGGCGTTGCACCGCCTCCTCCATCGAATAGAGCCGGATCGGGGCGATGTGCAGGACGGAAGAGTCCTTGCGGGCGCGCTGGGCGCCATAGGCGCGCAGCAGGTCGAACAGCGTAACCTCGTAGACCGGCTTGCGGTGCAGGTCGAGATCCTCCGGCGCGCCGCGCGGATGGACGTCGATGCCCAGCCGCGGGCGGGCGAACAGCTTGGCCGCGGCCTCCTTCATCGCCTCCAGCCGCTGGAGCTGGAAGGCGAGCGCGGCGGCCATGTCCTCGCCCGACGGCTCCTCCCCCTCCGGTTCCGGCAGCAGCAGGCGCGACTTCAGATAGGCCAGCCACGCCGCCATCACCAGATAGTCGGCGGCCAGCTCCAGCCGGACCTTGCGCGCCTCCGCGACGAAGGCGAGATACTGGTCCGCCAGTTCCAGGATCGAGATGCGCGTCAGGTCGACCTTCTGGTCACGCCCGAGCGCGAGCAGCATGTCCAACGGCCCCTCGAAGCCGTCGAGCACCAGCAGCAGCTGTTCAGACGGCGGCAGCGGCGACGCGTCCCCGAGCGGCGCCACCGCAAGACCGGACCCCAAATCGGCCATCCGATCGCCTTCAGTCGTTGCCGGTCAGGATGCGGATGAAGTCGATCACCGCATCGACCGGCGGCCCCAGCACCCAATGCATGACACTGAGGTCGACGCCGATCTGGCGCCCCAGCATCGGCAGCAGGAAGAAGGCCGCCATCAGGATCAGCAGGCCGAAGCGCTCCAGCCGGGCCAACGGCACCGCCAGCACATCGGGCAGGATGCCGACGGCGACGCGCCCGCCGTCCAGCGGCGGCAGCGGGATCAGGTTGAAGACCATCAGGATGACGTTGACCAGCACCGACACCTCGGCGGCGGACCGGATCCACAGCTCGACCACGCCGTTCTCCGGATCGACCAGCCGCCAGATCACTGCCGAGGCCACCGCCAGCAGGAAGTTGGTCCCCGGCCCGGCCAGCGCCACCCACACCATGTCACGGCGCGGATGGTCCAGCCGGGCGAAATTGACCGGCACCGGCTTGGCCCAGCCGAAGACGAAGCCGGTGGTGAAATACATCAGCGCCGGCAGCAGCACCGTCCCGAACGGGTCGATGTGGCGGAGCGGGTTGAAGGTCACCCGCCCCAGCCGATAGGCGGTGTCGTCGCCCAGCCGCCAGGCGACGAACCCATGCGCCGCCTCGTGCAAGGTGATGGCGATGATGGCCGGCAGGGCCACGGCCGTCACCTGGAAGATCCATTCCTCCATCGTCCGCTCCCGTCCGTCAGGCTTGGCCGGTGCCGAGAAGCTCGGCCAGCCGGTTTGTCATTGCAGAGATATCCACCGGGTCCGGTGCGTGCCGCATCGCCTCTGCCCGCGCCCAGCGTTCCGCCGCGACCTTGTCCAGCGCCGGCACGGCACCAAGCAGCGCCCGCATCTCGTCGAGATCGCCGTTGCAGTGGAGCACGACATCCATCCCGGCCGCCAGCACCGCCTGCGCCCGGGCATACGGCTCGCCGCGCAGCGCGTTCATCGACAGGTCGTCGCTGAACAGCAGCCCGTCGAAGCCGATGGACGGCCCGCGCACCACCTCCCGCACCACGATGGGCGAGGTGCTGGCCGGCGCATCGGGATCGATCGCCTTCAGCACCACATGCGCCACCATCGCCAACGGCAGGTCGGCCAGCGCGCGGAAGGGAAGGAAGTCGGTCGCCTCCAGCACCGCGCGCCCGGCCTCCACCACCGGCAGCTCGGCATGGCTGTCGGTGCCGGCGCGGCCATGGCCGGGAATGTGCTTGATCACCGGCAACACGCCGCCGGCCAGCAGCCCCTCGGCGGTGGCCCGTGCCAGCGCGGTAACGATGGCGGGATCGCGCGAGAAGGCGCGGTCGCCGATGATGTCGTGGGCGCCCTCCACCGGCACGTCGCACACGGGCGCACAATCCACCGTGATGCCGACCTCCGCCAGCATATGGGCGAGCAGACGGCCGTTGATCCAGGCGGCCTCGCGCCCGGCGGCGGGATCGCGCGCGGCCAGATCGCCGAACACGCCCATCGGCGGATGGGCTGGCCAGTGCGGCGGGCGCATGCGCGCGACCCGGCCACCTTCCTGGTCGATCAGGACGGGAGCATCCGCTCGGCCGACGCTGGCGCGCAGATCCGCGACCAGACGGCGCATCTGGTCGCGGTCGACGCAGTTGCGGCGGAACAGGATGAAGCCGAGCGGGTCGGCCTCGCGGAAGAAGGCGGCCTCGTCCGGCGTCAGATCCGGACCGGCGCAGCCGAAGACGACCGCGCGCGGACAGGCTCCCGAAGGGGCGGAACCCGCGGACTCAAGACCCACGGTATTATGGACGGACAACCACGCACCCCACATTCTGAGAGCGCAGCTGGGCGCAGACCGACTTGGCCCGCGCCTCGTCGGCACCGGAGCCCTGCACCCGGTAGAAGATGCCCTTGTCCCCCAGATCGACCTTTGCGACCTGCATCGACAGGCCGCCGAGCGCGTCGGGGTGGCGGCCAGCCAGACGCCGCCATTCGGCCGCGGCCTCGCTCTCACTGCGGACCGACGCCAGTTGGACGCGCCAGCTGCCGCTGCCGCCGGTGACCGCAGGGGGTGCCACGGACGCGACCTTGGCCGGCTGCGGCACCACCTTCGGCCCGGCGGCGGGAAGGGAGGCGGCTTCCAGCTTGGCGATCAGCTGACCGACCGACGGGGCGGCGGGCGGCGGGGCCGGCTTGGCCGCCGCGGCGGGTACCGGCTGCGGCCTGGCCGCCGCCGCCGCGGGCGGCGGGACCGGAACGGCCGGGGGCATGACCGCCGCGGGAACGGCCGGGGTCAGGCCCGGCGCCGGTTCCACCGTGGCCGGCAGGCCGGCGGCGGCCATCGCGGTGGCGACGCTGTCGCGCGGCACGGTGGCGGTGGAGCCCGGCGGCAGCTGCGCCACCGAGGGGATGGCCGGCAGCGGCACCGCGGCCGGCATCTGCGGCGTCACCACCGGGCGCGGCAGCGGCACCTCCGGCGGCGGCAGCAGCCGCTCGACCTGGGTGCCGCGCCCGCCGTCATGATCGCGCAGCCGTTCATAGGCCAGGATGTCCTGGTGCGGCACCTCCAGCCCGCCCGGCTGGTCCGGCCGGGACTTGACCGGCCCCGGATCGGCGGTCAACAGCGGCGGGCCGTCGCCCGACAGGCGGTCATGCCCGCGCAGGCCCACGACCGCCGCACCGGCGAAGGCAACGACGCCGACCACGGCGAAGCCGAGCGCCAGCAGCCCGCGTTTGCTGGCGGACTGACGGGGCGGCATCCCATAGGGATCGGCCGCGTAGTTGACGTCGCCGTCATACCTCATGAACGCAGCTCCTCCACTGGTTCGACACCCATGACCTTCAGGCCGGAGGCGATGACCGTCGCCACCGCCGCGATCAGCGCCAGCCGGGCCGTCGTCAGCTCGGCGTCGCCCTCGATCAGGAAGCGCAGCGAGGCATCGTCGCGACCGCGGTTCCACAGCGCGTGGAAGTCGCTGGCAAGGTCGTAGAGGAAGAAGGCGATGCGGTGCGGCTCATGCGCCTCCGCCGCCGCCTCGACCATGCGCGGCCAGGTCGCCATGCGCTTGGCCAGCGTCATCTCCTCCTCGGCGTCGAGGCGGGCGAGGTTCGCCGAAGCGGCCAGGGCGGCCGGCGCCTGGTCCAGTTGCGGCAGCGCCGTGGCTGCGTGGCGCAGGACCGAGCGGCAGCGGGCATGGGCATACTGCACGTAGAAGACCGGATTGTCCTTCGACTGCTCCGTCACCTTGGCGAAGTCGAAATCCAGCGTCTGGTCGTTGCGGCGGGTCAGCATGATGAAGCGGACGACGTCGCGGCCAACCTGCTCGATGACATCGCGCAGCGTCACGAAGGTGCCGGCGCGCTTGGACATCTTCACCGGCTGGCCATCCTGCATCAGGTGGACCAGTTGGCACAGCTTGACGTCCAGCTCCGCCGCGCCGCCCGAGATCGCCCGGGTCGCCGCCTGCATGCGCTTGACATAGCCGCCATGGTCGGCGCCCAGCACGTCGATCAGGGCGGCGGCGCCGCGCCGGTACTTGTCGTAGTGATAGGCGATGTCGTTGGCGAAATAGGTGAAGGAGCCGTCCGACTTCTTCAGCGGCCGGTCGACGTCGTCGCCGAAGTCGCTGGACTTGAACAGGGTCTGCGGGCGCGGCTCCCAATCCTCGGGCTTCTTGCCCTTCGGGGGCTCCAGCACGCCGGTATAGATCAGGCCGCGCTCCTCCAGTGCCGCCAGCGCCGTGTTGACCGCCCCGGCGGCGACCAGCGCACGCTCGCTGCTGTAGACGTCCATGGTGACGCCTAGCACGCCCAGATCCTCGCGGATCCAGCCCATGATCATCGAAATGGCGAATTCACGGCAGGCTGGCAGCCAGTCGGACTCGTCGGCGCCGACCCAGCGGTTGCCGTCGCGCTCCGCCAACGCCTGACCGACCTCCTTCAGATATTCGCCGGGATAGAGGCCGGCCGGGATCTCGCCGACCTCCTCGCCCAGCGCCTCGCGGTAGCGGATGAAGGTGGAGCGGCCCAGCACGTCGACCTGTGCGCCGGCATCGTTGATGTAATATTCGCGGGTGACGGCATAGCCCGCCTTCTCCAGCAGCGCCGCCAGCGCGTCGCCGAACACCGCGCCGCGGCCATGGGCGGCATGCAGCGGACCGGTCGGGTTGGCCGACACATACTCGACATTCACCGCGGTCCCGCCGCCGAGATCGCTGTCGCCATAGGCGATGCCGGCCTTCAGCACGTCGCGGATGCGGTCGCGCCAGACATCCGGCGTCAGGCGCAGGTTGACGAAGCCGGGACCGGCGATCTCGACCGACGCCACGTCCGGACGGCCCTTCAGCTTGGCAACCAGCAGCTCGGCCAGGGCGCGCGGCGCCATCTTCGCCGGCTTCGCCAGGATCATGGCGGCGTTGGTGGACAGGTCGCCGTGCGAGGCCTCGCGCGGCGGCTCGACCGTCAGACGGCTGCCGTCCAGCCCGGCGGGAATCGCGCCCTCCGCGGCCAGCTCGTCCAGCAGCTTGCGGATATCGGTCTCGAAGGCCTTGAAAATATTCATCGTCTCGGGTCGTCTTTTCAGGAGGTCACAGGAGCCCGGCGGCTCAGGTCTTCACAGGTCAGGTTTTCACATGCAGGTCGAACAGCCGGTCATGTTCGGCCAGCGCATAGCGGTCGGTCATGCCGGCGATATAGTCGGCCACATGGCGGGCGCGCACCGCAAGATCGGCGTCCCCCCCATTTCCGGCGATATCGCGTTGCCATTCGGTCGGCAGGGTGTTGGGTTCGTCCATGAACAGCTGGAACAGGGCGCGCACCACGCGTTTGCACTTGCTCATCTCGCGGTTCACGCGATAGTGCCGGTACATGCGCTGGCGCAGGAACGCGCGCAGCGGCCGCTGCACCTCCAGCATCCCGTCGGAGAAGCTGACCATCGCCACCGGCAGGGCGCGCAACTCCGCCGCGCTGCCCGGCTTGTGGTCCGCCAGCCGCCGCCGCGTCTCCGTCACCAGATCGACGACCATGGCGTTGATCATCCGCCGCACCGTCTCGTGGATCAGGCGCGAGCGCTCCAGTCCCGGATAGCGGTCGCAGACCTCGCGCACCAGCGGACCGACCAGCGGAAGTTCCGCCACCTCGTCGACCGTGAACAGCCCGGCGCGCAGGCCGTCGTCGATGTCGTGGTTGTTGTAGGCTATGTCGTCGGCGAGCGACGCCACCTGGGCCTCGGCACCCGGATTGGTGTCCAGTTCCAGGTCCCAGTCGCCCTGGAAGGCGGCGATGGTGGTCGGCAGGCGATGGCCGGGCCGCAGCGGCAGCAGCGGGCCATTGTGCTTGACCACCCCCTCCAGCGCTTCCCAGGTCAGGTTCAGCCCGTCGAACTCGGCATAGCGCCGCTCCAGCCGCGTCAGGATGCGCAGCGTCTGGTCATTGTGGGCGAAGCCGCCGAACGGCTCCATGCAGGCGTTCAGCGCCTCCTCGCCGGCATGGCCGAAGGGGGTGTGGCCGAGATCGTGGGCGAGCGCCACCGCCTCCGCCAGATCCTCGTTCAGCCCCAGCGTGCGGCCGATGGAGCGGGCGATCTGCGCCACCTCCAGGCTGTGGGTCAGCCGGGTGCGGTAATAGTCGCCCTCATGATAGACGAAGACCTGGGTCTTGTGCTTCAGCCGGCGGAAGGCCCCGGAATGCACGATGCGGTCGCGGTCGCGCTGGAAGCACGAGCGCGTCGGGCTTTCCGGCTCCGCGACCAGCCGCCCGCGCGTGTCCGCCGGGTTGCAGGCATAGGGGGCCAGCCGATCATGAAAACAGTCCGCCGTCATGGGGCGGACACTACCGGCGGGGGGGCGCCGGTGCAACGGCGAAGGCGTGCTATGCCCCGGCGCGCCAAGTTGAAGCACCGGTGGCCGTGCCAGATGCGCAACGGTCGGCAAGGGGCGGCGGGGTACGGACCACGCCGTGGCCGGCGCAATGGAGCCCGCACTTTGACGTGGGCGGCAATTCCCCTTACATTCATGGTAACTCCCGCATCGCACCAGAGGTGCCTTCCCATGCCCGACACCGCCATCCCGGCCGACACCGCCCCCCGCATCCTTGCCGTCAGCGAAAGCGCCGCCAAGCGCGTCGCCTTCCTGATCGAGCAGGAGGGCAATCCCAACCTGATGCTGCGCCTGACCGTGTCCGGCGGCGGCTGTTCCGGCTTCCAGTACGGCTTCGGCTTCGACGACACCGCCGGCGACGAGGACCATGTCTTCGAGAAGAACGGCACCAGGGTCGTCACCGACGACGCCTCGCTCGACCTGCTGGCCGGCTCCATGCTGGATTACGTGGAGGACCTGATGGGCGCCGCGTTCCAGATCAAGAACCCCAACGCGACCGCGTCCTGCGGCTGCGGCAACTCCTTCGCCGTTTAAAGAAATAAGAAAAGGCAGGCCTTTTTCGTGAAGATCGCCACCTGGAACGTCAACTCGGCGAAGGCCCGCCTTCCGCTGATCACCGACTGGCTGCGCGCGGTGTCCCCGGACGTCGCGCTCTTCCAGGAAATCAAGTGCGAGACCGCGGCCTTCCCCCGCGCGGCGTTCGAGGAGCTCGGCTACCACGTCAATGCCGTCGGGCAGAAGGCCTACAACGGCGTCGCCCTGCTGTCGAAGGCCCCGGCGGAGGATGTGCTGACGCGCCTTCCGGGCGAACCCGAGGACGGGCAGGCCCGCTATGTTGAGGCCACGGTGTCCGGCGTGCGGATCGCCTCGATCTACCTGCCCAACGGCAATCCGGTGCCGGGCGAGAAATACGCCTACAAGCTGCGCTGGATGGACCGGCTGTACCGGCATGCCCAGGGCCTGCTGGCGCAGGAGATCCCGGTGGTGCTGGGCGGAGACTACAACATCATCCCCGAGGCGCGCGACGTCTTCTCGCCGCAGGCTTTCGCCGGCGACGCCCTGTTCCTTCCGGAATCCCGGGCGAAATTCCGCGCCTTGCTGAATCTCGGCCTGACCGAAGCCTACCGCGCACTGCATGACGACGACCGCGCCTATACCTTCTGGGATTATCAGGCCGGCAGCTGGCCCCGCGACAATGGCTTGCGCATCGACCATTTCCTGCTGTCGCCGCAGGCCGCCGACCGTCTGGCCGGCTGCAGCATCGACCGCCGCCCGCGCGGCGCGGAGAAGGCGTCGGACCATACCCCGGTGGTGCTGGAGCTGCGCGACGCCTGACCGCGCCCACCCCGTGGAATCGGCGAAACAACAGTATTTTGTTAAAACTCTTGCTTTTAGGATGACCGCGAGGCCCCGGCATGCTCCGGGAGCTTGCGGTCATTGGGGAGCGGCGGGGGGACATGGCCTGGGGGCGTGACGACAGCCGGGACGAGGTGAAGGGGCTGCTGGCGGCGCTGGAGCGTCAGGCGGCCGAGGCCTCGCGGCTTGCCGGACGGGCGCAGCGCGACATGGGCGAGGACCGTTTCGCCTCCTTCCTCGATTTCCGCCGGAAGGTGGAGGAGATCCGCGCGCTGTTCGTCCTGACCGAGGATCGCCTGGGGGGTATCGACGAATCGCGGCTGAGCGACCTGCGCGCCGAGTTCGAGCGGATGGACCTTCTGCTGACGCGGATGCTGGCGCGGACGATGCGCGATTATTTCTCCGGCATGCGCCAGGACCAGGTTCTGCCCATCGGCGCCCGCGAGCTGTTCGAACCGGAGCTTCGCAGCATCGACGAGACCCGCAGCCGCCTGCTGGGGCCGCGCTATGCCGGCCGCGTCGCGCCGGAGTTGCTGGACGACCTTGACGCGACGGCCGACCTGATCCGCAAGACCATCGCCCGCGCCCCCAGCCTCCCCGACTTCTCCGACAGCCCGTCCCCGCCGAAACCGACCCGCCGCCTGCGCACGCTGGGTCGCCCGATCCGCAACTAACGGGCAAAACACGCAGCGCCGCGCGCGACGCTTGACCCGCCCCGGCGCATTCGCTACTTCCGTGGGCCGGAGGAAGAGTGGCCGAGTGGTTTAAGGCAGCGGTCTTGAAAACCGCCGTAGGTGTGAGCCTACCGTGGGTTCGAATCCCACCTCTTCCGCCATGAAACTTCGCTAAGCCTCTGTCTTTATATTGTTTCCCATCCCTGCCGCATCTCCACAGCCGGATAGCCGTCCCCAGTCAGCGTGTCCGGCGTTGAACGGGCAGGGCGCGGCCTGATCCGCATCGACACCCCGTAAGGCGGTCGCACGGATCCCGGTGCCGGCACCACTTCCGATACGCACGTCGGGATCTGGCAGCAACGTTGCTGGTGGCAAGCGCCTGCCAAGCACGGTGTGACCAAGGCCACCGCAACCATCCGCAACACGGATGAACACCCCCGAATGTCATACTCTTATATGACCCACACCCTTTTGCGATGCCTCGGGTGCTCTGCTAGCGTCGCCAAAGGGATATCGGGAGGGACCATCCATGGGACTGATCAGCTTTCTGAAGAAGACCGCCGCCGGCCATACCGACCGCCAGAAACATGCGCGCTACGACCGGGCGAATGCGCGGGCCAACGAGTATATGGAAGTGGCGCAATGGTACGCCGAGGAAGGGGACGGCAATCCCACCATTCTCCAGAATTATCAGGCGTTGTCGGCGCTGCCGTTCCGCCAGGGGCATGCGGCAACGCTGGTCGGCTACCGCAACGACATCACGCGCAAACTGGGCCATGCCGCCCACATCGGCACGCGGCAGAACCCGTGGATCTCCGCCTTCCTGCGGCCGGACGACGGCACCGTCTATTGCGCCTATGTGCTGCTGCGCGACGACAACCAGCAGTTCGCGCTGATGAAGGCATACTGGTTCCTGGCCGGCAACGAGACGGAGGCCGGGTTCCGGCGGTCCGTCACCGGTGTCATCTGACCCGACCCGCAGGAGACGCCGCATATGCCGAGCATCGCCGATCTGGCCGCCAATCCCGAAAGCTTCCTGAAGAACAACCTGCTGCTGGTCCAGTACCAGTCCTACCAGCCCAACTACCGCGTCGGCGGCGTCAAGGGGTTCAGCCTCAGCGACGACGGCATGACCTGCACCCGCAAGGGCACCGGCGTCATCTCGCAATTCTCGACCAAGAACGCCGCCGTCTGGTCGGTGCGCTACGACCAGGGCAACCTGCCGGGCAGCTGGAACGCCTACTGGCTGCCCTATGACCAGGATTTCAAGCATCTCGTCGTGCTGGAGGACGAGGCAGACGTGATGTTCACCCCGACGATGGACGGCTGCTCCTTCGGCTTCAGCGACCATGGCGGCGGCACCTATTCCGCCTCCCACGGCAACCTGCAGACCGCCCAGGGCCGCATCGACGAGGCAGGATTGCGCCAGGGCATGCGCCTGCACGGCACCACCCTGCACAAGTCGCAATACATGAACGTGCCCGGCACCGACGCGGTCAAGGTCACGCTGGTCGGGGTGCGCAACGGCAAGAAATGGCGCTTCTTCTACCAGCAATATGTCGACAACATGGGCGCCTTCACCCTGCTGAAGGTGGCGCAGGTCAAGCGGTAGGACGGCGCCCGCTCCCGCCGTCATTCCGCTGATTCCCACCCCCATTCCCACCCGAGACAGCCCGGTTCCGCCTTGCTACAGTTCCTGTCCCCTCGGACTCAGTCCCGCAGGACCGTTCCGTACGACAGACCAGAGACAAGGCACATGGACAAAGGCACGCCGAAGGCCATCAGGCTCCAGGATTATCGCCCGCCGGCGCATCTGATCGACACGGTGGACCTGTTCGTCGATCTGGGCGAGGACGCCACCACCGTACGCGCGGTGATGGCGATCCGCCGCAACCCGGCCCGCGCCGACGCGGCGGCAGAACCGCTCACGCTCGACGGGCAGCGGCTGGAGCTGGTGTCGGTGGCGCTGGACGGCCGGACGCTGGGGCCGGACGGCTTCATCGTCACGCCCGACCACCTGACCCTGCCGAAGGTGCCGGACAGCTTCACGCTGGAAACGATCGTCCGCATCAAGCCGCAGGAGAACACGGCGCTGGAGGGGCTCTACAAATCCTCCGGCAACTTCTGCACCCAGTGCGAGGCGGAGGGATTCCGCAAGATCACCTATTTCATCGACCGGCCGGACGTGATGGCGCGCTACGGCACCACCATCACTGCGGACAAGGCGCGCTATCCGGTGCTGCTGTCCAACGGCAACCTCGCCGCCTCGGGCGATCTCGAGGATGGGCGCCACTGGGCGCGCTGGGAGGATCCGTTCCCCAAGCCCTGCTACCTGTTCGCGCTGGTCGCCGGCCGCCTCGTCCATGGCGAGGACAGCTTCCGCACCGCGTCGGGGCGTGACGTCACGCTGCGCATCTATGTCGAGCCGGGGAACGAGGACAAGATCGACCACGCCATGCTGTCGCTGGTCAAGTCGATGCGCTGGGACGAAGAGGTCTACGGCCTGGAATACGACCTGGACATCTTCAACATCGTCGCGGTCAGCGACTTCAACATGGGGGCGATGGAAAACAAGTCGCTCAACGTCTTCAACACCAAATACATCCTGGCCCGTCCGGAAACCGCGACCGACACCGACTTCCTCAACATCGAGGCGGTGGTCGCACATGAGTATTTCCACAACTGGACCGGCAACCGCGTCACCTGCCGCGACTGGTTCCAGCTGTCGCTGAAGGAGGGGCTGACCGTCTTCCGCGACCAGGAATTCTCGGCCGACATGCATTCCCGCGCGGTCAAGCGCATCGGCGACGTCCAGGGGTTGCGCACCGTGCAGTTCCAGGAGGATGCCGGCGCGATGGCCCATCCGGTGCGCCCCGACGCCTATGTCGAGATCAACAACTTCTACACCCCGACCGTCTACAACAAGGGTGCGGAAGTCATCCGCATGATCCACACCCTGCTGGGGGCGGCGAACTACCGCAAGGGCATCGACCTCTATTTCCAGCGCCATGACGGGCAGGCGGTCACCTGCGACGATTTCGTCGCCGCCATGGCCGATGCCAGCGGCGTCGACCTGACCCAGTTCCAGCTGTGGTACCGACAGGCCGGCACGCCGGAGCTGGAGATCGCCGGCAGCCACGACGCCGCGGCGGCAACCTACACGCTGACAGTCAGGCAGACCGTGCCGCCGACGCCCGGCCAGCCGGCCAAGCAGCCTATGCACATCCCGCTGACGGTCGGCCTGCTCGGCCCCGACGGGCGGGACCTGCCGCTGCAGCTGGAGGACGAGGATGCGGCGGCCGGGGGCGCCACCAGCCGCATCCTGCATGTCACCGCGGAAAGCCAGAGCTTCACCTTCCGCGACATTCCGGCCCGCCCGGTGCCGTCGCTGCTGCGCGGTTTCTCCGCCCCGGTGAAGCTGAAGACCGACCTGACCGACGGCGACCTGACCTTCCTGATGGCGAACGACAGCGACGCCTTCAACCGGTGGGAGGCCGGGCAAATTCTCGGCACCCGCATCCTGCTGGGGCTGGTCGCCGAACGGCAGGCCGGGCGCGAGGCGGCCCTGCCCGACGGCTACGTCGATGCCGTCGCCCGCATCCTCGCCGATGCCGACCGCGATCCGGCCTTCGCCGCCCAGGCGCTGGTCCTGCCGACCGAGGCCTATCTCGGCACGCAGATGACGGTTGTCGATCCCGACGCCATCCACGCGGTGCGGGAGTTCGCGCGCAAGACGCTGGCCGGCCGGCTGCGCCCGCAGTTCCTCGACCTCTATCGCCGCAACAGCAGCCAGGAGCCCTTCTCGGCCGATGCCGGGGCCATCGGCCGGCGAGCGCTGAAGAATTTGTGCCTCGCCTATCTGATGGCGTTGGAGGATGCCGAGGCGCTGGACCTCTGCCTGACGCAATACCGCTCCGCCCAGGGCATGACCGACGAGATCGCGGCGCTGCAGTTCCTGTCCAATGCCGCCTCGCCGGAGGGGGAGGCCGCGCTGGCCGACTTCTACCAGCGCTGGAAGGGCGAGGCGCTGGTGGTCGACAAATGGTTCGGCGTGCAGGCGATGTCCAATCGCGCCGACGCGCTGGACCGGGTGACGGCCCTGCTCGGCCATCCGGCCTTCGAGATCCGGAACCCGAACAAGGTCTATGCGCTGATCGGCGGCTTCGCCAACGGCAACCCGGTGCGCTTCCACGACGCAGGCGGTGCCGGATACCGCTTCCTCGCCGATCAGGTGCTTCGCCTGGACCCTATGAACCCTCAGGTTGCATCCCGCTTGATGGGACCCTTCTCCCGCCTGCGGCGCTATGACGCGGCCCGCCAGGCGCTGATGAAGGCTCAGTTGGAGCGGATCGTCGCCACGCCGGGCCTGTCGCCGGACGTCTACGAGGTGGCAAGCAAGAGCCTGGAGGCTGCCGGCTGAGACTCCGCCCGGAAGGCTTGAGCCGAAAGCACCGATCGGCAGCACAAGATCGACAGCAAAAATCCGGGTTGAAACGCGAAAGGCCGGAGACGTCGCGTCTCCGGCCCTTCCTCCGTCCGAAGCCCCTTGGGCTGACCGGGCAAGCCCAAGGAAAAACGGTCTTACTTCTGCTCGCCCAGGAAGGCGATCAGGTCGGCGCGCTTGGTGTCGTCCTTCAGGCCGGCGAAGGCCATCGTGCCGCCGGGAACGATCTCCTTCGGAGCCTTGATGTAGGCGTCCAGGTTCTCCGCGGTCCAGACGAGACCGCCGGCGGCCTTTTCCTTCATCGGCGCCGAATATTTGAAGGCTTCGATCGAAGCGGCCGGCCGGCCGACGACGCCGAACAGCGACGGACCGACCTTGTTCTTGCCCTGCTCGGTGGTGTGGCAGGCCATGCAAACCTTGAACACGTCCTTGCCGGCGGCGGCGTCGGCGGCCTGAGCGGCACCGGCACCCATGACGACGGCGGCAACGGCGGCAACGCCCATCAACAGCTTCTTCATACTTCGGCTTCCCTTCCGATGGATCGGCCGGCCGACGGTGCCGACCGGAATCGCGCGGCAGCATACACATTCCGGGGATCCGTCAAACCCCTTTGATACAGCCGTACGACCAATGAACAATCTGCCACATTAATTAATCCAGGCAAGCGCCGCGAGCAGAACCACAACCACGAGAAGAGCTCCCCACGGCACGTAGAAGCCACTACCCCCCAGCCCGATCCCACCACTGATTCCGCCGCCAATTCCCCCGCCGGCCCCGCCACCGGCCCCATGGCCGACCGGCAGCGGCAGTGGGATTTCCGGCGGCGGCTTCGCCCCGGATGCGGATACCACCGGCATGGTGGCATCCGCATCCGGGGCGGCTTCTGCAGGAAGGGCAGCCGGCTCCGCCTCGGCCGGCGGGGGGCCGACGATCCGGGTGAAACGGGCGAAGAACTCCTCCGCCATCTTGCGGGCGGTGGCGTCGACCAGCCGGGAGCCGATCTGCGCCAGCTTGCCGCCGACCTGGGCCTTGGCGCTGTAGGTCAGCAGGGTGGCGCCGCCGTCGTCGGCCAGCGTGACCGTGGCGCCGCCCTTGCCGAAGCCGGCCGCCCCGCCCGATCCCTCGCCGCTGATGGTGTAGCCGTTGGGCGGGTCTAGGTCCGACAGCGTGACCTTGCCGGCGAACTTGGCGCTGACCGGGCCGACCTTGGCGACGACCTTGGCGGTCATCTCGGTGTCGGACTGCCTGACCACCTCCTCGCAGCCGGGGATGCACTGGCGCAGGATCTCCGGATCGTTCAGCGCCGCCCACACCGTCGCGCGCGGGGCCTCGATCCGGTGGCTTCCGCTCATGTCCATGGTTCGTCGTTCCTCCAACCCTGATGCGGCCCTTTGCGGGCTCCGGTTCCCTGGCGGTTCTTGGCTACGGTCCCTTGGCTGAAGCCGGTTTCCGGTCGAGGATACGGGATTGCCCGGTGCCGCGACAGCCCTGACCGCCTCATCTCAAAGTGTTATGGACCACCCTTCGCTCGGCGCCCTCAGCCCTGCGGCGCCATGCAGTTGCTGACGATGGGCGTGCAGGCCGACAGCGAAGCGCCGGCCGGATAGCTGACCTGCTCCACTGTGCCGCGCGGGCCGACCACCACCGTGGCCTCGCAGCCGGGGCTGCCGCTGCCGACCGGCACGCCGAAGCCGAGCCCGAGCCCCACCCCGCCGCTGCCGCCGAAGCTTCCGGCGCCGATGCCGATGCTGCTGCCCGGGCTGTAGGCGGCGGCAGGCCGCGCCACATAGGTGTAATATTCCCGGCCGGACGCCATCGCCTGCCGGTCGGGCACGCCGGCGCAGGCCAGCAGGTCGGCCTTGGGCATGCCGATCATCGCGGTCTGGGCGCGCCGGGCCACCTCCGGATCGGGGCCGGTGGCGCAGCCCGCCAGGAGGGCGGCCGTGCCGCCGAGAAGGATCATCGCCGCGCGCAGGTCCATGCCTCGTCCTCCATGTCTCGTCCTTCACCAGGATATCCTGTCATCGCCGGGGTCGTCTCAACCGGTTGATACAGTGCTGAAACCCCGCCGCTGCCGCTCCGTTCCGCCCTGCCATCGCTTCCCTGGGGCCGGTTCGGCGGCGGATCGACGGGCGGGCATGACGGGGGTGCGGAGATTTGCTAGGAATTCCGCCACCCGCCCATCCCAGCACATCAGGACCGCCAACGCCATGGCCGAGCTTCCGCCGCCGCCCTCCCATCCTTCTTCTCCGCCTTCCCCCCAGCCTTCCCCCAGGCCCCCCATCACCGTCCATCTGGCGCTGGGCGGCAATCTGGGCGACCGCGCCGCCAATCTGGCCGAAGCGATCCGGCGGCTTGGCACGGCGGTGGAGATCGACGCGCAGTCGGCGCTGTACGAGACGGCGCCGATGTATGTGACCGACCAGCCGGCCTTCCTGAACATGGCGGTGCGCGGCACCACGCTCCTCGACCCGCCGGCGCTTCTCAGCGCCCTCAAGGAGATCGAGGCGGCGCTCGGCCGGGACCAGGGCGGCCTGCGCTTCGGCCCGCGCCCGATCGACATCGATATCCTGCTCTATGCCGACACCGTGATGGCGACGCCGGAACTGGAGATCCCGCACCCGCGCATGGCGGAGCGCGCCTTCGTCCTCTGCCCGCTGGCCGACATCGCCGCCGATGCCGTCCATCCGCTGCTCGGCCAGCGCATCGACGCGCTGCGCGACGCCGTGCCGGGCCGCGAGACCGTGCTGCGGATCGCCGAAACGCTCTGACATACCGTGTTTTGACGTTTTTGCCGGCGGCGCCACCGCTTATAGTGCGCGCCTGAACGCAATGCCGGTGCCGGGCCGCCGGCCGGGAGACTCTGTTGTCGGACCACAACGCAGAACGGGCCGTCACGGTCCAGCCGGGCGGCGCGCCGCTCACCTACACCATCCTGGTGCGCGGCTTCGCCGCCGCGGTGGACATGGCCGGCCGGTCCGACCGGCCGCAGGTCCGCTTCGACCTGACGCTGACCGTCACCCACCCCGGCCCCGGCTTCCCCGACGACATCGCCGCCGTCATGTCCTATGAGGACATCGTCGAGGACCTGCGCCGCCTGTGCGCCGAATCCGGGGTGCCCGGCCCGGACTATCTGACCGACCGCGCCGCCGACCTCTGCCTGTCCCACGCCAAGGTGCGCCGCGTCCAGGTGGACGTCACGATTCCCGCCCCCGCCCCGGGCGGTCCCGCCGTCGGGGCCAGCCTGACCCGTGTCCGTCCCGGGCAGGAGTAGACGCCGCGCCATTTGTGCAAAATGCCTCCTATACTGGATCTCGAAAAGATATAGTGCGGATTGCCAAAAGGACGGGTGACAATACCACCCGGCATGCGTTATGGTCGCTGAATTGTATTTTCAACGCACAATCCGGATCAATGGGGCTATGTCCCCGGCGACCATCCGGGTACCGAAAGCCGGGACGCACACGCAGCAGGGATTAGGCCAATCGCCATCGCCGGCTTCGACCGTCCGCCGATCCCTCTTCCGGGACGGCCACGGTACAGGGAGGCCGGATCAAGGGAGGGACGCATGGACCGCAAGACGACGCCGACCCTTTCCGAACTGCTGGAAGATCCGATCGTGATCGCCGTCATGGCACGCGACGGAATCAGCCGCGACAGCGTACAGCAGCTGTTCGAGCGCCTTCGCCGCAGCCGCCGGCTCCAGGAAGAGCGGCTCGCCGCCTGAGGCCGTATCCCGGGCATCCTGCCTCGGGGCATCCAGTCAGAATCCGCAAAGCGCCGCTGCCCCAGGAGAGCGGCGCTTTGTGATTCGACATTCTCGTGTTTCGACGTGACGGCATGTCCAAACGCATCGGATCCGTGTAGAATCAGGCTTGCCCGATCAATGGGGGGCCAGACTGACGAACTTCACCTGCTCGAATGCCTGGAATCCCTCGCTTCCACCCTCCAGACCGATGCCGCTGTCCTTGACGCCTCCGAAAGGTGTCTCGGGATAGGATACCAGCCAGTGGTTCACCACGACGTTGCCGCACTCGATCTCCGCCGAAAGCCGGTCGGCCAGGGCGAGATCGCGGGTGAAGACATAGGATGCCAGCCCAAGCGACAGGCGGTTCGCCAACGCCACAGCCTCCTCCGCGTCACGGAATGAGGCGACCAGCGCCAGCGGCCCGAACGGTTCCTCGTTCGCGGCCCGGCAGGAAGGCGTGACGCCGGCCAGCACCGTCGGCCGATAGAAGAAGCCCGGCCTGTCGATGCGGGCGCCGCCGGCCATCACGGTGGCACCGTTGCGACGGGCATCCTCAACCAGTGCATCGATGGCCTCCAGCCGCCGGGCATTTTGCACCGGCCCCATCTGCGTTGCCGGATCGAAGGGATCGCCGACACGAATCGCCGACGCGGCCTCGGCGAAGGCGGCGGCGAAACGGTCATGGATCGTCTCATGCACAAAGAAACGGGTCGGCGACGTGCAAATCTGCCCTGAACTGCGGAACTTCGCGGCGGCGGCACCGCGGGCCACCGCCTCGACATCCACGTCGGGGAAAACCAGCACCGGGGCATGGCCGCCCAGTTCGAATACCCCTCTTTTCATCGTCCGCGTCGCCAGGGCGGCCAGATGCTTGCCGACGGGAATCGAGCCGGTGAAGGACACCATGCGGATGGCGTCGGCCTCCATCAGCCGGTCCGCCACCATGCCGGGATTGCCGAACAGCATGTTCGCGACACCGGCCGGCAATCCTGCTTCGGCCAGCATGTGGGCGATGAAGAGCGCCGCCGCCGGCGTCCCCTCGGACGGTTTGATGATGATGGAACAGCCCGCACCCAGCGCGCCCGCGATTTTGCGCGCCGGCGTGATCGCCGGGGCGTTCCAGCCGCTGAAGGCCGCCACCGGTCCGACCGGCTCGCGCAATGCCATCAGCCGGTGGCCGGGGGTGCGGGATGGAATGATGCGGCCATAGGAGCGGCGGCATTCCTCCGCCGCCCAGTCGAACATGCCGGCCGCCGTCTCCACCTCGCGCGCGGCTTCGGGGAGCGGCTTGCCCAATTCCAGCGTGATCAGGGCGGCGAGCCCGCCAGCCTCCGCCCGCATCAGGTCGGCCGTGCGGCGCAACAGCGCTGATCGTTCGATCGCGCTGGTCCGCCGCCACACCTTGAACCCGTCCGCCGCCGCCGCCACCGCCGCATCGACATCTCCGGTGGTGGCGTGGGGCAGCAGGCCCAGCGTCGTGCCGGTCGCCGGGTCGATCACCGCTTCGGTGGTCCGGCCCCCGGCCTCGATCCGGCGTCCACCGATCCACAGGTGAAGGTCGGGATAAGCGGCGTTCGTCATCGTTGCCTCGGTGCGTTGAAACGGACGGGATCAGGCAAATGGACAGAGTCAGGCGGTCGCCAGCACGCCCGTATCGCAGGAGCGGAAGCCCGGCCCGCTGAGTTCCGCCAGCCTCGCCAGCTCGGCCCCGAGCCAGGCCGGGTCGCGGCGGCCGGCCCAGAACAGCGGCCCGCCCTCCCATGGCGGAAAGCCATAGCCGTTGACCAGCACGAGGTCGATGTCCGATGCACGGGCGGAAACCCCCTCGGACAGCAGGCAGGCGGCCTCGTTGACCATGGTCAACAGAACGCGGATGACGATCTCGTCATCGGAAATGGCGCGGCGGACGATGCCCTTGGCGGCCGACGCCGCCTCGATCAACGCGGTCACCTCCGGATCGGGTTCGCCACGCCTGGCACCGGGCGGATAGCGGTAGTAGCCGGCGCCGGTCTTGCGGCCGAGCCGCCCGGCCTCGCACAGCCGGTCGGGAATCTCGACATAGCGGGCGGCCGGGCAAGCGAGCAGGCTTTGGGTTGCCGCCTGCTGCCGACGCATCCGCCAGGCGATGTCCAGCCCCGACAGATCGGCGACGGCGAACGGCCCCATGGCGAAGCCGAACCGCTCCAGGGCCGCGTCGATCCCGGCCGGCAGGGCGCCCTCCTCGATCAGGAATTCGCACTGGCGGCGGTAGGCGGCGTAGATGCGGTTGCCGATGAAGCCGAAGGCGTTGCCCGCCACCACCGGCAGCTTGCCCAACCGCTTGGCCAGCGCGAGGCCGGTCGCCAGAACCTCGGGTGCGGTTTTCGTCCCGCGCACCACCTCCAGCAGGCGCATGACGTTGGCCGGACTGAAGAAATGCAGGCCCACCACATCCTGGGGCCGGCCGGTCGCCGCCGCGATGGCATCGAGGTCGAGGTAGGACGTGTTCGACGCCAGCACCGCCCCGGGCGCCAGCACGGCGTCGAGCCGGTGAAACAGATCCTGCTTGACCGGCAGGTCCTCGAACACCGCCTCGATCACCAGGTCGGCGGTGCCGAGCGCCCCCATGTCGGTGGCAGGGTCGAGCGCGGCCAGCCGCTTCCCGGCCGCCTCGGCGCTCATCTTTCCGGCATCGACCCGGCGGGCATAATGGTCGCGCAGTCGGGCCATCCCGGTGTCGAGCGCCCCGGCGTCGCGTTCGAGCAGGATCACCGGAAGGCCGGCATCGAGCGCGGCGATGGCGATGCCGGTGCCCATGGTGCCGGCACCGATCACCCCGACCCGCTCCAGCCGCCGGGGCGCCACGCCCTCCAGCCCCGGAATGCGGGCCGACTCCCGCTCGGCGAAGAACAGGTGGCGGCGGGCCGCCGCCTCCGTTTCCAGGCGCAGGCGCTGGAAAACAGCCCGTTCCTCCGCCAGCGCCTCGTTCAGCGGGCGCCCGGCGGCGGCACGGACGGCACGGATCGCCTCCACCACCGGCGGGCGGTTGCGGCCGGCGCGCAGGGCGGCCCCGGCAGCCGCCTCGATGCGCTCGGCCGGCTCGACGGGGACCGGTCGGTCGGCCACCCGGCATTTGCTGCCCGAGAGCGCCTGCGCATGGGCGATGGCGGCGGCGCGCAACGCCTCCGCCCCCTCTCCTTCCGCCAGGGCGTCGACCAGGCCGAGCGCCAGCGCGTCGGCGGCGGCCACCCGCCGGCCTTCGCAGATCATCCCGATGGCGGTGGAGATGCCGACCAGGCGCGGCAGGCGCTGGGTGCCTCCGGCGCCGGGAATCATGCCCAGCGTCACTTCCGGCAGGCCCACCAACGTGCCGGGAGCGGCGATGCGGGCGTCGCAGCCCAGCGCCAGTTCGAACCCGCCGCCCAGCGCCGCCCCATGCAGGGCGGCGACCACCGGCTTCGGACAGGCCTCGATGGCGGCGATCACCGCCGGCAGTTGCGGTTCCTCCAGCGGCTGGCCAAACTCCCGGAGGTCGGAGCCGGCGATGAAGGTCTTGCCGGCTCCGATCAACACCGCTGCCGTGACGCCAGGGTCCGCTGCGACCTCGGCGATGGCGTCGAGCAGCCCGCGGCGCACCCCGGCCGAGCCGGCGTTGATCGGCGGGTTGTCAATGACGATGACCGCCACCGCACCGTCCCGTTCCAGCCGGACCTGTCCGCCGGAAGTGACGGCTCCGGGCCGGCCGCCGCTCACTTCGCCACCAGGGGGCAACCGCCCTGGTCCATCGGGCGGAAGGCCTTGTCGCCGGGCACCGTCTCCAGGACCTTGTAATAATCCCACGGCCCCTTGGACTCCGACGGCTTCTTCACCTGCATCAGATACATGTCGCGGATCACCC
The DNA here is from genome assembly GCF_001305595.1 of Azospirillum thiophilum. Classification (NCBI taxonomy): domain Bacteria; kingdom Pseudomonadati; phylum Pseudomonadota; class Alphaproteobacteria; order Rhodospirillales; family Azospirillaceae; genus Azospirillum; species Azospirillum thiophilum. The sequence continues at coordinate 780,014 of NZ_CP012403.1, read as the reverse complement.
GGCCATCGGGACGGATTGAGCCGTTCCTGGTGTAGAAGTCGTTGATCGGCATCTTGCGCATCTGTTCGGCCAGCTTGGTGGCGTCATCGCTGTCGATCGCCTGGATCGCCTTCAGATAGTGGGTCACGGCGCCATAGACCGCCGCCTGCAGGCCGCCGGGCGCCCGGCCGTTGAAACGGTCCATGAAGCGCTTGCTCCAGGCCCGCGTCTCGTCGTTCATGTCCCAATAGAAGCTTTCGGCGAAGGTCAGACCCTGCGCGCTCTCCAGCCCCAGGGCATGGATGTCGGGCAGGTTGACCAGCAGCGCCGCCATCGTCTTGCCGCCGGCGGTGATGCCGAATTCGCCCGCCTGTTTGACCGCATTGATCATGTCGGCCCCGGCATTCGCCAGACCGATCACGGTGGCCGGCGAGGACTGCGCCTGCAGCAGGTAGGACGAGAAGTCCGCGGTGTTGAGCGGCGCCCGCACCGCCCCGACGACGGTGCCGCCGTTGGCCTTGACCACGCGGGTCGCCTCGCCTTCCAGCGCATGGCCGAAGCTGTAGTCGGCGGTCAGGAAATACCAGTCCTTCAGGCCGCGCTTGACCAGCGCAGTGGTGGCGACGGTCGGCAGGGCGTAGTTGTCGTAGGCCCAATGCACGCCGACGGGCGAGCAGGCCTTGCCGGTCAGTTCCGGCGTCCCCGGGCCGGTTGCCAGGAACATGCGGTTCTTGTCGCGCGAGATGCCCTGGACGGAGAGCGCCACGGCGGACGACACCACCTCGGTGATCGCATCGACGCCCTCGACGTCATACCAGCGCCGGGCGATGCCGGAGCCGATGTCGGCCTTGTTCTGATGGTCGGCCGAGACGATCTCGATCGCCGCGCCGTTGACCTTGCCGCCGAAATCCTCCGCCGCCATCTGGGCCGCCAGCACGGCGCCGGCGCCGACATTGTCGGAATAGGGACCGGACATGTCGGTCAGTACGCCGATCTTCACCGTCTTGCCGGAAATCTCGGCGGCGGCTCCACCGGCCAGACCGATGATCAGCGCGGCGATGGCGGTGGCAGTGGAGGTAGCTGTCAGCGCCCGCAGGCCGGACGCCCGAACAGTGATGGCACGCATGAATGATCCCTCCCCGGGGAATTGATGGCCGCCGCCTTGCTTTCGGTCGGCGGCCGGTTATTGTCGGAATGCTTGCCGCCGGAGCGCTTGCCGTCGGAACGGGGCTCAGCGGTGGACGATCTCGCTCAGGACCGGCAGCAGATGGGCGATGAAGCCCTCCGGATCCTCGCTCATCGGGAAATGGCCCAGCCCCGGCATGATCGATACGGTGGCGCCGGGAATGCAGGCGGCGGTCTCCAGCGTGTCGGCCGGAGAGCAGGAATAGTCGTATTCGCCGGTCAGCAGATAGAGCGGGCAGCGGCTGGTGTCGATCTCGCCCAACCGGTGGCGGATGTCGCCGTCCACCTTGTAGAAATAGAGGTCGCCCTTGAAGATGCCCGGACCGCCCTGCATGTAGTGCCAGACCGTCTCCCAGCGGTGGGCGTCGGGGGCATTCGGCCCGACCAGCCCGGCGGCGATGGCGGCACAGACCTCCCCGCCATTCACGTCCGGGTGATGCAGCCAGGTCGTATCGTAATAGGGATGGACGTGGGCGGAGGATTGCAGCCCGATGATGGCGCGGAACTCCCCGGCATGCTCCATCGCCAGATGCAGCGCGATGCGTCCGCCGATGGAACAGCCCATCGCCACCGGGCGGTCAAGGTCCAGCGCCCGGCAGACCGTCAGGATGATGTCGGTGTAATCGGCGCTGGTCAGCTGGTAGTCGCCGCCCTGCCAGCCGGCGGGCGGCGAGGATTTGCCGTGCCAGGGCAGGTCGAAGGCGATGACGCGGAAATCGCGGGTGATGCGCGGATCGTTCAGGATGCCGCGGAACTGGCGGCCGTCCGATCCGGCGGTGTGCAGGCAGACCAGCGGTATGCCCTGCCCCGCCTCCTCGAAATAGATCCGGTGCTCGCGGCCCTTGTGATCCAGCCGCATGTAACGCCCGGTGATGGATTCGATCGTCGCACGCATCAGGCGGTTTCCTTCGGGCTGCGCAGGCTGGCCATCACGTCCTTGATGTAGAGGAGGTTGGCCATGAAGGGTTGCAGGTTGCCGGACAGGGTCAGCTCCCCCCGCCGCAGCAGGGCGAACAGGTCGTGGAAACCCGGCGGCGGCAGCGGCTGCCAGAAGCGCCCCAGCGCATCGGCCCCGCAGGACAGGCCGAAGGTCCAGGACGGCATGACGAACGGACCCTTGCGCACCTCGGCGATCCGCCCGCGGTCGATGGAGATCAGATAGGCGTCGGCGCCGATGTCCAGCCGCATCACCGCGGTCAGGAACCGGCCGCGATGGACGAGCCGCTCATTGGCGTTCACAAGCTCCGGCAGCGAGAGCACATCCGGCCTGGGCATCATCGGTTCCTCCCGGAACGGTTTTCGGTATCGTTTTCTTGGGACTGGGCGGTTGCGTCCGCCGTTGCGAGTTGGACCAGCGCATCGACCGCCAGCGCCCCCTGCCCGTCGGCCATCACCATCAGCGGATTGATCTCCGCCTCCAGCACGGTCACGTCGTCCAGCAGGGCAAGACGGGAGACGGCGACCAGCGCGTCGGCGACGGCGCCGAGGTCGCCCTCCGTCCGGCCGCGATAGCCGGCCAGGGCCTGGAGCGCCTTCACCTCGCCGATCATCTCCAGCGCGGTATCGCGGTCCACCGGCGCCAGCCGCAGGGCACGGTCGCGGAAGATCTCGGTCAGCACCCCGCCGGCGGCCAGCATCACCACCGGCCCGACCTGGGGGTCGCGGCGCAGGCCGACCAGCACCTCGCCCACGCCGCGAGTCATCGGCTGGACCAGGATGTTCCGCACGCCCACCTCCGGCCTTGCGGCCTCGACCCGGCCGCGGATCGCCGCCATGGCGGCGGACAGCGCATCGGCGTCGGCGATGTTCAGCACCACGCCGCCCAGGTCGGTCTTGTGGGCGATGTCGGGATGCAGAACCTTGGCGACCACCGGGTAGGCGAAGGGAAGCTCCGGCACCGGCTCGCCGACCGTCAGCACCGCGACCGGCGCATGGGGAACGCCGACGCGGGCAAACAGACGGTAGGCCTCGGCCTCGTCGATGGTCCGCCCGGCTCCCGGATGAGGAGACGGCGATGGCGTCGCCAGTTCGGGACGCGGGGCCCGGCGGTTGAGCGCGGCGGCGATCACGTCGCCGCAGGATTCCGGCGCGCGGAAACAGGGAACCCCGGCGGCGTTCAGGCGCAGCAGCGCTTCCGGAGCCTCCGGCACGATGAAGGCGGCCAACGGCTTGTCATGCTCGCGCGCGCTGTCGATCACCGGCGCCACCGCCAGATCGGGCTGGAAACGGGCGGAGGATCCGACGGTCGCCAGGACGAGATCGAATTCCGGCGCGGTCTGCATCACCCCCAGCGCGGCCTTCATCACGTCGTAGCGGGTGCCGGCCAGCGTCAGGTCGACCAAGCGCCCCTCCCCGGCCGCGATCCCGGCCTCGGCGAGACGACGCACGGTTTCCGCGCTCGGGGCGGCGACCCGCACGCCGCGGATGGCGAGCTGGTCGATGGCCATGGCAGCACCGCCGCCGGTGGTGGTGACGACGCCGACGGCGGGTTGCCGTCCGGTCTTCGACCGCATCCGGGGTGGCATGCGGTTGAGCAGCGGCATGACCTCGAGCAGCCCGTCGAAGGATTCCACCCGGGCGATCCCGCAGTCCCGCAGGAAGGTGTCGGCGACGTCGTCCTCCCCGGCCAGCGCGCCGGTGTGGGAAACCGCCAGCTCCGCCGCCTCCGCCGAGCGGCCCAGCTTGTAGGCCGCCACCGGCTTGCCGCGCGCCGCCGCCGCCAGCGCGAAGCGACGCAGGGCGTCGGCGTTGCGCATCGATTCAAGGAACAGCAGATAGCCGCCGATCTTCGGATCGTCGAGCGTCGCCTCGCAGATTTCGCCGACCGACAGATCCACCTCGCCGCCGACCGACACCAGCCCGGCGAAGCCCACGCCGCGCGCCTTGCCCCGCGACAACAGGGCACCGATCAGGCTTCCGCTGTGCGAGGCGACGAACACCCCGCCTTCCGGCAGGTCGGGTTCGGCAAAGGCGGCGTTGGCGGTCAGCACCAGACGCTCATGCACGTTGACGACACCGATGCTGGACGGGCCGAGCACACGCACGCCGTAGGACCGCCCGATCTCCGCCAACCGCCGTTCGCGCTCGACGCCGGCACCGCCCGCCTCGGAAAAGCCGCCGGCCAGGATGGTCGCGACCGGAACGCCCAGACGCCCGCACTCCTCCAGCGCGGCGATGGCCGCGTCGGTGCCGGTCAGGATGAAGGCATGGTCCGGCCGTTCCGGCAGGGCCGACAGCGACGCGAAGGCCGGCTCACCCTGCACGGTGGCGCGGGTGGGATTGACGCTGTAGACCTCGCCGCCATAGCCGGCACGGCGCAGGAAGCGCAGCGGACGGGCGGCGGTCTTCGCGATGTCGTCCGACACCCCGACCAGCGCCACCGACCGCGGCCGCAGCAGCGCCTCGGCCAGAGCGAAGCCGGTGCAGCCCTTGACCATGCCGCTCACGACCGGCCCTCCCGCGGTGGACGCTGATCGAAGCGACGCTCGAACAGTTCCTCGGCAATGCGGTTCTTCAAAATTTCGATTGAGCCGCCGGCGATCATCCAGCCGCGTGTCCGCTTCACGCAGTATTCGACCAGCGCTTCCTGGCTGTACCCGGTGCCGCCCATGATCTGCAGGGCTTCATTGGCGACCTCGAAGCCGGCAAGGTTGCAGGCCAGCTTGGCGATCGAGGTTTCATAGGCCGACGGCAGGCCGTTGTCGGCATTGGTCGCGGCACGGTAGAGCAGCAGCTGCGCGCCTTCCAGCTTCAGCGCCATGTCCGCGAATTTCCATTGCAGGCCCTGGAACTCGCACAGCGGGCGGCCGAACTGGACCCGCGTCTCCGCATGATCCTTGGCGAGGTTGAAGGCATGCCGGCCCAGCGCCAGCGCCCGCGAGGCGTTGCCGATGCGCTCCACGTTGAAGCCGGCAATCTGTTTCTTGAAGCCGCCCGGCCCCAGCAGGACGTTCGCCTTGGGAACCCGGCAGTCCTCGAAATAGAGCTGGCACCATTCCTCGCCGCTCATGAAGGCGGAGGGCTGGCCGATGGTGAAGCCCGGCGTCCCGCGCTCGATCAGCACCGAGCCGATGCCGCCGACGCCGGGGGCAAAGCGGACATAGACCAGGAACAGCGTCGCTTCCGGGCTGTGGGTGGAAAAGACCTTCGACCCGTTGATGACGTAATGATCGCCATCCTCGCGGGCGCTGGTCTTCAGGTCGGTGACCGCCGATCCGGCGTCCGGTTCGCTCATGCCCAGCGCCAGCAGCTTGCGCCCGGCGAGCAGGTCGCCCAGCCAGCGCTCCTTCTGCTCTGCACTGGCATATTCGGCAAAGGTGCGGATCGGCCCGAAATTGCCGGCCTGGACGACGTCGGCACTCTTGGGGCAGACCAGCGCCAGTTCCTGGATGGCGATCACCGCATCCATCAGCGTGCCGCCGACGCCGCCATCCTCCTCGCGCATCGTGATGCCCAGCAGGCCCATCTCCGACAGTTTCGCGGCCACGTCCCAGGGAAAGGCGGGGGAGTGGGCGCGCTTCAGTGCGTCAGCGGCCAGCTCGGCGCGGGCGAAGCGGCGCACGGAGTCGGCGAAGGCGCGCTGTTCCTGGTTGAGTTGAAAGTCCATGGGCTCCGACGGGGGCTATCGAATTGCGTTGCAGTCAATCAATCGCATTGACGAACAAGCGACAACTTCCTAGTTGTTGGCCTTCCATAACCTTTTGTAATGGACCTGAGACGGTGCGTCCGATCCCCCCGCTCAACCCGCTCCACGTCTTCGAATGCGCGGCCCGGCACGGCAGCTTCACCAAGGCGGCGGAAGAGCTGGGCGTCACCCAGCCGGCGGTTAGCCGGCAGGTCGCCTTGCTGGAGGATTACCTGGGGGTCCGGCTGTTCCACCGCGAAACCCGCGGCCTGACCCTGACCGGCGAGGGCAAGCGGTATGCATCGCAGATCGCTCCCGCCTTCCGCTGCATCGCGGAGGCGACGGACGAACTGGTGTCCGCCCGTGCCGCCGCTCCCCTGAAGCTGCAGGTCTATGCGACCTTCATGGCGAAATGGCTGATGCGGCGCTTGCCGCAGCTGCAGACCAACCACCCCGATCTGCGGTTGCGCACCCGAACCGCGGTGACGCCGGTCGACTTCGCCCGCGACAATGTCGACGCGGCGATCCAGCTTGGCACCGGCGATTGGCAGGGCATGGACTCGGTTTTCCTGTTCGCCGACGAAATCCTGCCGGTGTGCAGTCCCGCCCTTCTGGCAGGCGGACCGCCGGTGAAAACTTCGGCCGATCTGCTGCGCTACCCGTTGCTGCACTCCCATTACCGGCGGCGGGACTGGCCCGACTGGCTGGAAGCCGCCGGCGCGGCGATGGCGGACACGCAGGAACCGCTGATGTTCCCCAGTTCGTTGCTGACCTACCAGGCCGCCCTGGACGGGCTTGGCATCGCCATGGGCCAACCCGCCATGCTGGAGACGGAATTGCGCAGCGGCAGTCTGGTCTGCCCGATCGACCGGCCGCTGCGCCGCGATCTCGGCTATTACTTCGTGGTGCCGCCCAACCACCAGGACCGCGCCCGCATCGCGAAGGTGCGCAACTGGCTGCTGGAGCAGGTAGCGGCCGGGTGACGCATGGCGGCGATGCCCGGCAGCCTGCCCATTACCGCAGGTTATGCTTCGCCAAGTTTATGTCAGTTGCCGCATCCATCCCGGCTTCCGATAGTCGGGGCCGCGGCCGGCCGCGTCGCAGCCGCCACGCTCCGCCGCCATCATCCAGCCCAAGCCGGAAGGCCCAGTCCATGACCGAAGCATTTCTGTGCGACGCCGTGCGCACGCCGATCGGACGGTACGCCGGCGCGCTATCGACGGTGCGCGCCGACGATCTCGCCGCCATTCCCTTACGGGCGCTGCTCGACCGCAATCCATCCCTGGACCCGGCGGCGATCGAAGACGTGATCCTGGGCTGCGCCAACCAGGCGGGGGAGGACAACCGCAACATCGCGCGCATGGCGGTCCTGCTTGCCGGCTTGCCCGAAACGGTGCCGGGCACCACGGTGAACCGTCTATGCGGGTCGGGGCTCGACGCCATCGCGCTCGCGGCGCGCGGCGTGCGGGCGGGCGAACAGGCGTTGCTCCTGGCCGGCGGGGCGGAGAGCATGTCGCGCGCACCCTTCGTGATGGCCAAGGCCGACGACGCCTACTCCCGCGCGATGCGGTTGGAGGACACCACGATGGGCTGGCGCTTCGTCAACCCGCGCCTGAAGGCGTCGCATGGCGTGGACAGCATGCCGGAAACCGCCGAGGCGGTGGCCGAGCGGTATGGCATCGCCCGCGAGGATCAGGACTCCTTCGCCCTGCGCTCGCAGCAGCGCGCCGCAGCCGCCCAGCGCAGCGGACGCTTTGCCCGGGAGATCGTCGCCGTGCCGGTCGCCGGCCGCAAGGGTGCGATCACCGAGGTGACGGCCGACGAGCATCCGCGGCCGGACACCACGCTCGATCAGCTCGCGGCACTGAAGCCGGTGGTGCGTCCCGGCGGTACGGTGACCGCCGGCAATGCGTCCGGCATCAACGACGGCGCGGCGGCGCTGATCGTCGCCGGCGAGGCGGCGGCCAGGCGCCATGGGCTGACGCCGCGTGCCCGCATCGTCGGCGCGGCGGTCGCCGGGGTCGAGCCGCGCGTGATGGGCATCGGACCGGTCCCGGCTGTGCGCCTCCTGCTCGAGCGCACCGGCCTGCCGCTCGACCGCATCGACGTGATCGAGTTGAACGAGGCGTTCGCCGCACAGGGTCTTGCCTGCCTGCGCGAACTGGGGCTGGCGGACGACGATCCTCGGGTGAATCCCAACGGCGGCGCCATCGCGCTCGGTCATCCGCTGGGGATGTCCGGCGCCCGGCTGGCGACCACCGCGCTGGTCGAGCTGGAACTGCGCGGCGGCCGGTATGCCCTGTGCACCATGTGCATCGGCGTCGGCCAGGGCATCGCGCTGCTGCTGGAACGGGTGTAACAAGGGCAGGTTCCGAAGTGAAAAGGGCGGCCTCCCGATAGAGGCCGCCCTTTTCGCGTCGAGCGGTTGCCTTGCGATCAGAGCGCCTGTTGCAGCTCCGGCACGGCCTTGAACAGGTCGGCGACGAGGCCGTAATCGGCGACCTGGAAGATCGGCGCCTCCTCGTCCTTGTTGATGGCGACGATCACCTTGCTGTCCTTCATGCCGGCCAGATGCTGGATCGCGCCGGAGATGCCGACGGCGATGTAGAGGTCCGGCGCCACGATCTTGCCGGTCTGCCCAACCTGATAGTCGTTCGGCACGAAGCCGGCGTCGACGGCGGCACGGCTTGCACCGACCGCGGCGCCCAACGTGTCGGCCAGCGCCTCCAGCATCGGGAAATTCTCGCCCGACTGCATGCCGCGCCCGCCCGACACGATGATGCGCGCGCTGGTCAGCTCCGGCCGCTCCGACTTCGACAGCTCGGCCGAGACGAAGCCCGACAGGCCGGGATCGGCCAGGGCGGCGACGGGCTCGATCGGGGCGCTTCCGCCGGAGCCTGCCGCCTCGAAGGCGGTGGTGCGGACGGTGAGGATCTTCACCGGGTCGGCGGACTGCACGGTGGCGATGGCGTTGCCGGCATAGATCGGCCGCTCGAAGCTGTCGGCGGAGACCACCGCGGTGATGTCGGAGATCATCGCCACGTCGAGCAGCGCCGCGACCCGCGGCAGCACGTTCTTGCCCGTCGAAGTGGCGGCGGCGAGGATATGGCCGTAGCCGGGGGCGAGCGACACCAGCAGCGCCGCCAGCGGTTCGGCAAGGGCGTGCTCATAGGCGGCATCGTCGGCGACCAGCACCTTGGCGACACCGTCCAGCCTGGAGGCTGCGTCGGCGGCGGACGCGGCGTTGCGGCCGGCGACCAGGACATGGATGTCAGAACCAAGCTTGGCGGCGGCGGTCACCGCATGGGCGGTGGCGGGCTTGAGGGTCGCATTGTCGTGGTCGGCGAGGATCAGGATGGGCATGGGGGTTGGTCCTTTGGTAACGGAGCTTAGCGGGTGGTGGAGTGTCGGCTGCGGATGCCCCCTCCCTAACCCTCCCCCGTTTCACAGGAGAGGGGACTGCCGCCGCTTCGCGAACAATTCACGCCGGCAAGCGTCCTACCCCCTCTCCCGCGGGAGCGGGGGAGGGATGGGGAGGGGGCAAACGGGACGACCACTCCCCTCAGATCACGCGCGCTTCGGTCTTCAACTTGTCGACCAAGGCGGCGACATCGGCCACCTTGACGCCGGCCTTGCGCTTGGGCGGCTCGACCACCTTCAAGGTCGTCAGCCGCGGCGTCACGTCGACGCCGAGCGCGTCGGGCGTGACGGTCTCCAGCGGCTTCTTCTTCGCCTTCATGATGTTGGGCAGCGAGGCGTAGCGCGGTTCGTTCAGCCGCAGATCGGCGGTGACCACCGCCGGCAGCGTGAGCGACACGACCTCCAGCCCGCCGTCGATCTCGCGCGTCACCGCGACCGTGCCCTCACCAGCGGCGACCTTCGAGGCGAAGGTGCCCTGGCCCCAGCCGAGCAGCGCCGCCAGCATCTGGCCGGTCTGGTTGCAATCGTCGTCGATCGCCTGCTTGCCGAGGATCACCATCCCCGGCGCCTCCTTCTCCACCAGCGCCTTCAACACCTTGGCGACCGCCAGCGGTTCGGTCGTCCCGTCGGTCTGCACCAGGATGGCGCGGTCGGCCCCCATGGCCAGCGCAGTGCGCAGCGTCTCCTGGGCCTGGGCCGGACCGACGGAGACGACGACGATCTCGGTCGCCGTGCCGGCCTCTTTCAGCCGCACCGCCTCTTCGACGGCGATCTCGTCGAAGGGATTCATGCTCATCTTCACGTTGGCGGTCTCGACGCCGCTGCCATCCGCCTTCACGCGGATCTTCACATTGTAGTCGACGACCCGCTTGACGGGGACGAGGAGTTTCATGGCTTACCTCCTTATGCGGCTCTGATGTCGGCGAGGCGGGATATCAGCGATTCCCTTTCCCGGGCAGCCGGTGCAGGATCTCGCCGACGATTCCCCGCCGGAACAAGAGGACGCATCCGACGAAGATGCAGCCGATGACGACCGGCACCGGCAGGCTGGTGGCGGCGAGGTAGCTTTCCAGCGTCACCACCAGCGCCGCACCCACCACCGGGCCGAACAAGGTGCCCATGCCGCCGAGCAGCGTCATCAGCACCACCTCGCCCGACATCTGCCACGTCACGTCGGTCAGCGAGGCCAGTTGGAACACCAGCGCCTTGGTCCCGCCGGCCAGCCCCGCCAAGCTTGCCGACAGCACGAAGGCCACCAGCTTGTAGCGGTCGGTGCGGTAGCCCAGCGACACCGCCCGCGGCTCGTTCTCGCGGATCGCCTTCAGCACCTGGCCGAACGGCGAATGCACCGTGCGCCACACCAGCGCAAAGCCGCCGAGGAAGATCGCCAGCACCACATAATACATCGTCAGCGGCTGGCCGAGGTCGAACAGCCCGAACAGCGTGCCGCGCGGAACGCCCTGGATGCCGTCCTCGCCATGGGTGAAGGGAAGCTGCAGCGCCAGGAAGAACACCATCTGGCTCAAGGCCAGCGTGATCATGGCGAAGTAGATGCCCTGCCGCCGGATCGCGATCAGCCCGAAGACCAGCCCCATCAGCCCGGCGACGGCGGTGGCGGCGAGCAGGCCCGCCTCCGGCGCCCAGCCCCATTCCTTCACCGTGTGGGCGGCGATGTAGGCCGCCGATCCGAAGAAGGCGGCATGGCCGAAGCTCAACAGGCCGGCGAAGCCGATCAGCAGGTTGAAGGCGCAGGCGAACAGCGCGAAGCACAGCACCTTCATCAGGAACACCGGATACAGCAGGAACGGTGCCAGCACCGCCAGCAGCAGCCCGCCCCCCAGCAGCAACGCCTTGCGCGCCCCCGCCTCCATCCCCGTCCGCGGCAGCGCCTGGGTTTGCATGCTCATCGCTTATCTCTCCCGTCCGAACAGGCCGGCCGGCTTCACCATCAGCACCACGGCCATGATCACGAACACCACGATGTTGGAGGCCTCCGGGTAGACCACCTTGGTCAGCCCCTCCAGCAGCCCCAGCCCCAGCCCGGTCACGATGGCGCCGAGGATCGAGCCCATGCCGCCGATCACCACCACCGCGAACACCACGATGATGATGTTGGAGCCCATCAGCGGCGACACCTGGTAGATCGGCGCCGCCAGCACCCCGGCCAGACCGGCCAGCGCCACCCCGAAGCCGTAGGTCAGCGACACCATCACCGGCACATTGATGCCGAAGGCCTGCACCAGCGTCGGGTTCTCCGTCGCCGCGCGCAGATACGCCCCCAGCCTGGTCCGCTCGATGGCGAACCAGGTGCCCAGGCACACCAGCAGCGAGGCCGCCACCACCCAGCCGCGATATGTCGGCAGATACATGAAGCCCAGGTTGGTGCCGCCCTTCAGCAGGTCCGGGATCGGATAGGGCTGGCCCGACACGCCATACTGGTGGCGGAAGGCGCCCTCGAAGATCAGCGCCAGCCCGAAGGTCAGCAGCAGCCCATAGAGATGGTCGACCTTGTAGAGCCGGCGCAGCATCGTGCGTTCCAGCACCAGCCCGACGGCGCCGACCACCAGGGGCGCCAGCACCAGCGCCCCCCAATAGCCGATGCCGGCATGGCTCAGCAGCAGCCACGCCACGAAGGCGCCGACCATGTACAAGGCGCCATGCGCCATGTTGACGACGTTGAGCATGCCGAAGATCACCGCCAGCCCGAGGCTGAGCAGCGCATAGAAGGAGCCGTTGATCAGGCCGAGCAGCAGCTGGCCGAACAGGGCCTGCGGCGGAATGCCGAGCAGATGGGACATGGTGGGTCTCTCGTCTCCCGCTCACACGCCGAGATAGGTGTGGAGCTTGTCCATGTTGGCGTGGAGCCGGTCGTTGGGGATCATGTCCACCACATGCCCTTCCTCCATGACGTAATGGCGGTCGGCGATGGTGGCGGCGAAGCGGAAATTCTGTTCGACCAGGACGATGGTGAAGCCGCGGGCCTTGAGCGCCCGCACCGCCACGCCGATCTGCTCGATGATGACGGGAGCCAGCCCTTCGGTCGGCTCGTCCAGCAGGATCAGGCTGGCACCGGTGCGCAGGATGCGGGCGATCGCCAGCATCTGCTGCTCGCCGCCCGACAGCCGCGTGCCCTGGGTCGAACCGCGCCCCTTCAGGTTGGGGAACAGCTCGTAAATCTGGGCGACGGTCATGCCGCCCTCCTTCACCACCGGCGGCAGCGTCAGGTTCTCGTCGACGCTGAGCGAGGAGAAGATGCCGCGCTCCTCCGGCACGTAGCTGATGCCGAGCCGCGGGATTTTGTGCTGGGCCATGCCGATCAGCTCCTGGCCCTGGAAGCGGATCGAGCCGGTGCGCTTGGCCATGATGCCCATGACGGCGCGCATGGTCGAGGTCTTGCCGGCGCCGTTGCGGCCAAGCAGCGTCACCACCTCGCCCTGCCGCACCTCCAGGCTGACGCCGTGCAGCACATGGCTCTCGCCGTAGAAGCCGTGCAGGTCGGAAATCTCCAGCATGGCCGTTCCCACTCGGGCGGTCTTGGTGTTCATCCCCTCAGGCATGTCCGGTCCCCATATACGCTTCCATCACCTGCGGGTTCTTCGACACCACCTCGTAGGGCCCCTCGGCGAGGATCTCGCCGCGGCGGAGCACGGTGATGGTGTCGGAGAGATGGGCGACGACAGACAGGTTGTGCTCGACCATCAGCACGGTGCGGTCGGCGGCGACGCGCTTGATCAGGGCCGCGGTGCCCTCGATGTCCTCATGGCCCATGCCGGCCAGCGGCTCGTCGAGCAGCATCACCTCGGGGTCGAGCGCCAGGGTGGTGGCGATCTCGAGAGCCCGCTTGCGGCCATAGGGCAGCTCGGCAGCGGTGTGCCCGGCCCAGGGGGAGAGGTTGACCGCCTCGATCAGCTCCAGCGCGCGATCGTGCAGGTCGTAGAGCGACGACTCCGACTTCCAGAAATGGAAGCTGGTGCCGAGCGGGCGCTGGAGCGCGACGCGGACATTCTCCAGCACGCTGAGATGCGGGAAGACGGCCGAGATCTGGAAGGACCGCACCAAGCCCATCAGCGCGATGTCGGCCGGCTTGGTGCGGGTGATGTCGCGGCCCTTGTAGAGGATCTGGCCGCGGGTGGGCGTCAGGAACTTGGTGAGCAGGTTGAACACCGTGCTCTTGCCGGCGCCGTTCGGGCCGATCAGCGCATGGATGGTGCCGCGGCGAACCTGCAGGTTCACCTCCTTGACCGCGACGAAGCCCTTGAACTCCTTCGTCAGGTTGCGCGCTTCCAGGATGATGTCGTCGGTGGCTCCGGTGGTCATTCCTGTTCTTTCCCGGTCTTGGGTCGGTCGACCGGCGGCGGACCGACATAGCGTGATGTCGGTCGCAGCATGCGCCCGGTCCGTTCCTGTTCGCGCACATGCGCCGCCCATCCAGCCGCGCGGCTGGCCGCGAAGAGGGGGGTGAAGCCGGCCCGCGGCACACCGAGCGCCTCCAGCAGCAGGGCGGCGTAGAATTCCACATTGGTGTGCAGGGGCCGGTCGGGACGCCGCGATGCCATCACCGACAGCACCGTCCGCTCGACCGTTTCGGCGAAGGCGAGCCGACCATCGGGCGCCCAGCTCGCGCCGGACCGCTGCAGCGCCAGCACGCTGTCCTTCATGATGTCCGCGCGTGGATCGCGGATGTGGTAGGCCCGCGACCCGAAGCCCATCAGGCGTTCCCCCCGGGCGAGCGCGGCCACCACCCAGTCTTCCGCATGGTCTGCCTTGCCGATGGCGTCCAGCATGTCGAGGACCAGCCCCGGTGCGCCACCATGCAGCGGTCCTTCCAGCGCGCCCAGTGCCGCCAACGCGGCGGCCGACAAGCCGCCCCCGGTCGAGGCGACCACGCGGGCCGTTAAGGTCGAGGCGTTCACACCATGATCGACCATGGCGACCAGATAACGGTCCAGCATCCGCGTTTCCGTCTCGCCTGGGGTGGCACCATGGATCATGCGCAGCAGGTCGGCTGCATGCGGCAGGGAGCGGTCCGGCGCCACCGGAGCTTGACCGCGAACCAGCCGGATGGCCGAAGCGGCGGCGACGGCGGTCCCGGCCACCAGCAGCAGCGGCGTCATCGCAGCCCCCGGCAGCGAGGCCAGCAGCCAGCGCTGAAGCTCGATCACGGTGAGATCGGACGGCATCACCGCGAAACGGGGAGACAGCCGCGCGAAGGCGTCGCATCTCGCTGCTCCCAACGCATCCAGGCTCATCCGCGCCGGGATCTCCGCATCCCACAGGATCGCCACGACCTCTTCATAGGAGCGGTCGATCAGGTCGGGCAGGCGATGCCCGCGCATCACCATCTCGCCCGTCGCCGGGTCGCCCCCGCTCAGGCTGGTATCGGCGGCCGATATCCGCTCCATCGTCATGCTGTCCGGTAAGGGGTGAGGGGCGCCACCGCCGGAAGGGCTGCGGCGGATTCGATGGAAATCCTAAGCAATCCGCCCTCCGGCTCAACTTCGTTTATGTAAGCGGCGCATTACCATCAGTTATGCATCGCCAGGGGCCGGTGCCCTGCGGGGTGCCGCTCACATCTTCTTGACCAGAGGGCATTCGCTCTCCGACAGCGGCCGGAAGGCGCGGTCGGCGGGAACGCTGCGGACCAGCTTGTAATAATCCCAGGGCGCCTTGGACTCGGCCGGGGTCTTGACCTGGAACAGAGACATGTCGCGCAGCACCCGGCCGTCCTCGCGCACAGTGCCGTTCTTCGTCATGAAGTCGTTCACCGGCGTCGCCTTCATCGTCTTCATGACGGTGGGGGCGGCGTCGGTTCCGGCTGCCTTGATCGCCTTCAGATAATGGCTGACCGCACCGTAGACGCCGGCCTGGTAGAAGGTCGGCATCGCCTTGCGCTTCTCGAAAAAGCGCTTGGAGAAGGCGCGCGTGTCGTCATTCATGTCCCAGTAGAAGGGCGTCGTCAGCATGATGCCCTGCGTCGATGGCAGGCCCAGCGCGTGGACCTCGCTGATGGCGAGCAGCAGCGCCACGATGTTCTTGCCGGATTGGCCGAGTCCGAATTCCGCCGCCTGCTTGATGGCGTTCTGGGTGTCGGCCCCGGCGGTGGCGAGCGCCACGACCTTGGCCGGCGACGCTTGGGCCTGGAGCAGGAAGGAAGAGAAGTCGGCATTGTTGGCCGGCATCCTGACGCTTCCCAGCACCTTGCCCTTCTGGCTTTCGACGACGGCGCCGGTGTCGCGCTCCAGCGCATGGCCGAAGGCATAATCGGAGGTCAGGAAGTACCAGCTGTCCAATCCCGAGGCCACCACCGCCTCGCCGGTCACATGGGCCAGCGCATAGGTGTCGTATGTCCAGTGGATGCCGTTCGGCGTGCAGGCCTTGCCGGTCAGGTCGGAGCTGGCCGGCGAGGAGAAGATGGCGACGCGGTTCGCCTCCTTGGTGATCTGCTGCACCGCCAGCGCCACGGCGGAGTTCGGCACATCGATGATGGCGTCGACCTGATCGACGTCGTACCAGCGCCGCGCCGTCGAGGCACCGACGTCGGCCTTGTTCTGGTGGTCGGCGAAGATCAGTTCGATGGGCGTGCCGCCGATAGCGCCGCCGAAATCCTCCACCGCCATCTGCGCCGCGGTGATCGAACCCTGCCCGGTGCTGTCGGACAGCTGGCCCGACAGATCGGTCAGGATTCCGATTTTGATCTTGCCGTCGCTGTAGGCCGCGCCTTGGGCAAGCGCCGGTTGGGGCAAGGTCTGGGCGAGCAGGCAGGCGGCGACGGCCGCCGTCACGGCGTAACGGTTCATGATGTCCTCCCGAAGGTTCTTTATTGAGTGCTCAGCCGGCGTCCCTGGACGCGGCGGCATGCTGGGCGGCCAACCGCCCGAACACGGCGCCGCGCAGGACCGAGGTCGAGCCGGTATAGACCTGGTGGTAGAGGCCCACCGTCTCGCCCGCCGCATAGAGTCCCGGCATCGGCCGCCCGTTGCCGTCCAGCACGCGGGCGTCGGAATCCACCTTCAGCCCGCCGAAGGTGAAGCAGTTGGCGGATACGATGGGGAAGGCGCGGAACGGCCCCTTGACCAGCGGGCGCGCCCAGTTGGTCTTGGCCGGGCTCAGCCCGGTGGTCGCCAGCCCGTCCACCCGCGTCGGGTCGAAGCGGGCGGCGTCGGCCGGACAGGCGGCGTTGTAGGCGGCGACCGTCGCCATCGTGGCCTCCCGCGGCAGGCCCAGCTTCTCGGCCAGGGCGTCGAGGGTGGGCGCCTCGATGGCCGGCACGTCGCTGCGGATGCTGGTGCGCCAGCGCGGGATGTCCTCGACCTGATCGTCGAACAGGACATAGGCGATCCCGTCCGGCTGGTCGGCGACGATGCGGGTGATGTGGTCGTAGGTCGCGTCGGCGGTTCCCGGCGCCTCGTCGAGGAAGCGCTCGCCGCGCTTGTTGACCAGCACGCCATAGGGCCAGATGAAGATCACCGCTTCCGGCTGGCGGGAGCGGGGGTCGACCGGCTCGGCATGGTAGGAGCCGAAATCGCCGGCCGGCGCCGCCCCGGCGTCGAGCGCCATGCGGATGCCCTCGCCGCGGTTGTAGTAGCCGCCGCGCGCCACCGGCCGCACATGCTTGGCACGCTGGCCCATGTAGCGGGTCATCATCTCCGGATTGCCCTGATAGCCGCCGGAGGCCAGGATCGTCGAACGGCCGCGGATGGCGACGCGCAGTCCGTCCGTCCCGGTAGCGTGAACGCCGCCGATACGGCCCTCCTCGTCACGCAACAGACCGAGCGCCGTGGTGCGGTAGAGCACGCGGGCACCGAGCGCCTTCGCCTCGGCCATCAGGCGCTCGATCATGGCAAGGCCGCCGCCCTGCGCCGCGATGCGCTGGGTGTTCTGGGTCAGCAGATAGATCGGCTGCGGTTCGAAACGCAGGCCGAAGCCCTTCAGCCAGGCGATGGTCGGCGGCACCCGCTCGGCGAAGCGGGAGATCACCTCCGGATCGGGAAAGGGGTGGGCCTTCACATAGTCCGGCCAATGCTCGTAGGGCTCGGCGGCGGCGGCCAGCACGTTGGGGTCAATGTTCAGCCCGGCGTTGGCGGCGAAATGCTCCTCGAAATCGTCGGCGATCTCGGAATCGTTCTTCATCCGCATATAGGCTTCGGTCCAGCGCGAGTTACCGCCGAAATCCTCCTCGGGCGCCCGCTCCAACAGGGTGACCGACAGGCCGGCCTGCAGCGCCGTCACCGCCGCCGAGAGCCCGGCGATGCCGCAGCCGACGATGACCAGATCGCTGATGGCCAGATCGCTGATGGCGTAGTCAGACATCCGTGTTTCCTCCGTCATTTGATTGATCTCCCGATCTGTCCCGCATTATCCCGCGAGGCGTTTCCGGTCGCTGTCGGGTTCGCTGTCGGCCACGACGATTCCGGCCTCCGTCAGTTGCTCGATCGCCGCCGGACCGTAGCCGAGTTCGGCCAGCACCGCGCGCGTGTCCTGCCCGACGCGCGGCGGATCGCGGCGGATGGCCAGGTCGGCGTCCGCCACATGGATCGGCAGCCGCGGCAGGGCGGTCCGCACCCCGTTGGGCAGGGTGGTCGGCATCAGCCCGCCGGTCGCCTGCAGGTGCGGGTCGTCGAACAGATCCTCCGGCCGGGCGATGGGCGCGAAGGGAATGCGGGCGCGCTCGCACACCGACACGGCCTCCTCCATCGACAGGCCGCCGAACAGGGCGGTCAGCAGCGGCAGCAGGCGCGGCCGGGCGGCGATGCGGTCGTTGTTGGTGCGGAATTCCGGATCGTCGCGCAGGTCCGGCCGGTCGATGACGGCGCAGAAGCGCTCCCAATGGCTGTCGGTGGTGATGCCGACGAAGATCGGCCGCCCGTCGGCGGTGCGGAAGGTCTCGTAGACCGCCCAGGCCGACACGCGCTCCGGCATCGGCGGGATCGGCCCGTCCGACTGGGCGGCGTAGCAGAGATGCTGCCCCATCAGGAACACCGTGGTCTCGAACAGGGCGGTTTCGATGGCCTGGCCCTTGCCGGTCCGCTCACGCTCGCGCAATGCCACCAGGATGGCGATGACCGCGAACATGCCGCCGGTGATGTCCACGACCGAGGTGCCGGCCCGCAGCGGCCGGCCGCTCGGCCCGGTCATGTAGGCGAGCCCTGTCATCATCTGCACCACCTCGTCGAGCGCGAGGCGGCCGGCATAGGGGCCGTCGAGGAATCCCTTCAGGCTGGCATAGATCAGGCGCGGGTTGACGCGGGTGAGCGCGTCGGCACCCAGCCCCAGCCGCTCCATCGTGCCTGGGGCGAAATTCTCCACCAGCACATCGGCCTCTGCAACGAGACGGCGTGCGATGTCGCGGCCTTCCTGCGTCTTCAGGTCGACCGCCAAGGAGCGCTTGTTGCGGTTGAAATAGCCGAAATAGCCGGTGCCGAAGCCCTTCAGATGGCGGGTCGGCTCGCCGTTGGGCACCGGTTCGATCTTCACCACGTCGGCGCCGAGGTCGGCGAGGATCATCGCGCAGGACGGCCCCATCACCGTGTGGCCGAAATCGAGGATTTTGACGCCGGCCAGGGGAAGCGGCTTGTCGGGGGATCGGGCGGGGGACTGGTCGGTCATGCGCCGTCTCCTGGAACAGGGCGCGGCGACGCTCCGTCGTAGCGGTAGGGGATGGACGGCGGCATCGGTCCCTTGATGCGGCCGCCCTGCTGCGACTGCTCCCAGGCATGCGCCAGGATGCCGACCGAGCGCGACAGCACGAACAGCCCGCGCCCCAGCCCGGCCGGGAAGCCGAGTTCGGCGAACACCACGGCGGTGGCTCCGTCGATGTTCATCGGCAGCCGCCTGCCCTTGCGCGAGGCAAGGGCATCCTCCACCGCACGGCCGATGGCGGCAGCCTCTCCCGTCACGGCGCCCTCCCCCTTCGCCGTCTCCACCAGGGCCAGCAGCCGGCCGGCGCGCGGGTCGACGGGATGGAAGCGGTGGCCGAAGCCCGGGATATGCTCGCGCCGCTCCAGCCGGCCGGCGATCTCGCTCTCCGCCGCCACGGCCGCGGGCATGCCTTCGGCCATGCGTGCGGCGACGGCGGCGTACAGCTCCATGCATTGCTGGCCCGCGCCGCCATGGACGTCGCCCAGCGCGTTGATGCCGGAGGCCATGGCGTTGTTCAGCCCGACGCCGCAGGTGGCGGCCATGCGGGCCGTGGCGATGGACGGCGCCTGCGGCCCGTGGTCCACCGCCGCCACCAGCGCGGCACCCAGCAGCCGGCCCTGCGCCTCTGACGGCAATTCGCCGCGGAGCATCAGCCAGACCATGTCGGGAAAGCCGATCGTGCCGATCAGTTCCTCGATGGCGTAGCCGCGCACCCGGATGGAACCCGGATGGATGTCGATGATCGACGTCCGCCACCAGCCGGCGGCGGTATCGATGGTCGCTTCGGACATGGGAATGCTCCCGGGGCAATGCCCCTGCAGGCCCGGCCTCAGCCGAGCACGAAGGGGTTGGCGCGGTTGGGCTTGGTGGTGATCCAGACGCTCTTGGTCTGGAGATATTCCTTGATCGCCTCCACTCCCCCCTCGCGGCCGAGACCGGAGCGCTTGTAGCCGCCGAAGGGCGTGGTGAAGCTGGTCGAGCGGTAGTTGTTCACCCACACCGTCCCGGCGCGCAGCCGGTCGACGCAATGCATCGCGCGGTGCAGGTCGCGCGTCCACACGCCGGCCGCCAAACCGAACTCGACGTCGTTGGCGATGTGCAGCGCATCGTCCTCGTCCTCGAAGGGGATGACACAGAGGACCGGGCCGAACACCTCCTCCTGGGCGATGCGCATGTCGTTGCGCACCTGCGTGAAGATGGTCGGCGCCACGAACTGCCCCTGGCCGTAATCCGGCCCCGACAGGGCATGGCCACCGAGAGCGCAGACCGCCCCCTCCGCCTTCGCCATGTCGATCATCCGCAGGATCTTCTCCCATTGCGGACGGGTGGCGATGGGGCCGATCTGCGTCTCCATCGACGACGGGTCGCCGATGCGGGCCTCGCCGGCCGCCGCGACCAGCTTCCCGACGAAGGCGTCGTGGATGGTCTTCTGCACCAGCAGGCGCGAACCGGCCATGCAGGTCTGGCCCGAGGCGCCGAACACGCCGGAGATGGCCCCCTTCACCGCCTGGTCGAGGTCGGCGTCGTCGAAGACGATGTTCGGCGACTTGCCGCCCAGTTCCAGCGTCACCTTCTTCAGGCCCGGCGCCGCGGCCTCGTTGACGCGCTGGCCGCCGATGTCACCGCCGGTGAAGGCGACCTTGGCGGTCAGGCGGTGGCGGACCAGCGGCTCGCCCACCTCGCCGCCGAAACCGGTGACGACATTGACGACGCCGCGCGGGAATCCCGCCTCATGCGCCAGCTTCGCCAGCTCCAGGATGGAGGCGGAGGTGTATTCCGACGGCTTGATGACGATGGTGTTCCCGGCCGCCAGCGCCGGGGCCATCTTCCAGGTGGTCAGCGCCAGCGGCGAGTTCCACGGCGTGATGGCGACGACGACGCCGAGCGGCTCGTACTTCACATAGTTGAAGACGTCGGCCTTGTTGATCGGCACGACGGCGCCCTGAACCTTGTCGGCGAGGCCGGCATAGTAATGGAACCACTGGGCGACGTTCCGCACCTGTCCGCTGACCTCGGCCATCAGCTTGCCGTTGTCGCGCTGCTCGATGGCGCCCAGCCGGTCGACGTTGCTCTCGATCAGTTCGGCCAGCCGGCGCAGCAGGGCGCCGCGCTGGGTCGCGGTCAGCCCGGCCCATTCCGGCGACAGGAAGGCACGGTGCGCCGCTTCGACCGCAAGGTCGGCATCGCCTTGGGTGCCGCGCGGGATCTCCGCCCAGGCCAGCCCCGAAAAGGGCTCCGTCGTTTCGAACCACTCGTTGGAAACCGGATCGCACCAGTCCCCATCGATGAACAGCTTGTAGCGTTCCACCCTTCGCCTCGCAAAAGTTCTGTTAGATAGAACCATGTTTCATCTAAGAGAACATACGCATGCTAAATGCGTCAAGTCCGAACCGTTTGCCTCCCCACTTTTCCGGCCTGTGCCTTGCGCCGGCCATCCTTGACGTCCGATGGTGGTGTCGGGGAAAAATGCGCGCCCAGGCTGCCAATGGCCCAGGCTGCCAATGGCCCAGGCTGCCAATGAAGGATGCGAGATGACCGACGCGAAGCCGAACACGACCACCGCATCCGCCGGCGGGGTGGAGTCCGTCGACCGGGCGCTGAGCATCGTCGGCTGCTTCCAGGCGGGCGATCACGCGCTGAGTTTGACGGAGATCGCAGCACGGACCGGCCTTTATAAGAGCACCATCCTGCGGCTGACCGTGTCGCTGGAGAAGGCCGGCTATCTCGTCCGCCATCAGGACAAATCCTATCGGCTCGGCCCGGAGTTGATGCGGCTGGGAGGGCTCTACCAGCGTTCGCTGCGGCTGGAGGACCATGTCCGGCCGGTGCTGCGCCGCTTGATGCGCGAGAGCGGGGAAAGCGCGTCCTTCTTCCGGCGCGAAGGGGCTTGGCGCATCTGCGCATTCCGCGAGGATTCCACGCAGGCGATCCGCGACCATGTCCACGAAGGCGACCGCCTGCCCCTGGATCGGGGGGCGGCCGGCCATGTGCTCACGCGCTTCGCCGGGACGGTATCGGCGGCCGACTTTGCCGCCCTGCCCCTGCTCTCTTTCGGCGAACGCGAGTCCGAAACCGGGGCCGCCGCCGTGCCGGTCTTTTCCCAGCGGGAAGGGCTGATCGGCGCCCTTACCCTATCGGGCCCGCTGACCCGTTTCACCGAGGAGCGTGTGACGGTGATGGCGCGCCTGCTGCTGGCTGCCGGCCACCGGCTGTCGGAGACTCTGGGTGGGCATTATCCAAATTGAAATTTCGTCAGGAAGAACCCGCTCTTCAAGACGACGGGTCGAGTCGCTTCATCGTCTTGCGGCAATGGATCAGCGCGTCGCGAATCATGAAGTTGACCAGCGTCGGCGATACGCCGAGACTGGCCGCGATGTCCTTCTGGCTGTGGCCATGGATCCGGTGCATCTCGAAGGCATAGCGGGTCCGCTCCGGCAGATCGGCCAAGGCGAATTCGAGCGTCTGTAGAAATTGGCGGTTTACGCTCACGCTTTCCGGCGATGCTGCGTCCGGCGTGCTTACCGCCTGCCCTTCCTCTTCCGCTGCGAGCAGGCGTGACTCCATGCCCTTCCGGCGGTAATGATCGATGGCCAGGTTGCGGACGACCATCATAAGGTAGCCCGCCTTGGCCCGGATGGAACTGGTCGACTCTGCTCCCAACAGCTTCAGAAAGGCATCCTGGACGACATCTTCGGCATGGTGACGACAGCCGGTGATCCGCTCGGCTATGCCGACCAACGAGCGCCGGTGCGTGGTGAAGACGTCGCACAGGGTCTGGCTTTCGACGGATCCTACCTGTCGCATGGAGATCTCCTTGCAGAGGGAAGCGGTAGCGGGACTGCAATCCCTATGGCTTGACAAGCTGCCGCAAGTTAATGCAACTGACAATCATTTGCAAACAGGGAAATAGCAGAATTTCCCTGCGCGGTTTCCAGCGTGCGTTGTAGGGGCTTTGGATGACCGATCGTCTCGCAGGGCTCCGCCCGACCATACGGCGCCACGGTGCCGGACGCAGGGCGCCTGCGCTCGGCTGGCTGACGGTCTTCTGGGTCGCGGGCGGCTGGACGGTGTTGCCGGGCTTGCCGGCTCATGCCCTTTCGACCTCCACCGATCCGGCTCCCGCTCCAACCGATATCGATCGGCCGGCAGTGCAGGAGATGCTGCTGGAGATCCCTGCCCTCCCCCTTCGGGAGTCGCTGACCAGCTTCGGCCGCCAGACCGGCCTGCAGATTCTCTACAGCCCCGACGTCTTGTCCGACCAGCGGTCGCGGGCACTGTCGGGACGAATGGACCCGGCGGTCGCCCTTTCCATTCTGCTGAGCGGAACCGACCTCGCCTTCGAGATGCGGGACCGGATGGTGACGATCGGCCGGCTGCAGGAGAATCCCGGCTTTCTTCCGGGTCTGACGGTGGAAGGCCGCACACCGTCGGCAGGCGCGCCGCGGATCCCCGGCCAGAGCCGCAGCGCCGGCAAAGCCGCAACCCCTGTCGAGGATCTGCCGCAAGGGCTTTCCATCGTCACACGGGAAGATCTGGACCAGCGCGACGCCCAGGACATCAACAGTGCCCTCGCCTACAGCGCCGGGGTCCGCCCCATCGACTATCCCGGTGGCCAGGGCGCCATCGACGTCTTCGTGCGCGGCTTCCGCCAAAGCTCGGAATCCGTCATGATTGACGGGCTGCGAAGCGGCTACAACCCTTATGGACTTGAGTACGAGCCTTTCGGTGTGGAGCGGGTGGAGGTGCTGAAGGGCCCGGCCTCCACGCTCTACGGGGCAATGCCGCCCGGCGGAGCCATCGCATTGGTCAGCAAGCGCCCGACCGACAGCCCGCTCCATCGGCTCCAGTTGCAGGGCGGCAGCCATGACCGGCGGCAGGTCACGGCCGACCTCAGCGACCGGCTCGATGCCGAGGGGACGCTTCGCTACCGCCTGACGATGCTGTCACGGCGAAGCGGCACACAGGTAGATCGGACGCCGGACGACCGGCTCTATGTCGCGCCCGCCCTGTCCTGGTCCACCGGCGATCGAACCGACATCACGCTGCTCGCCAGCTATCTCGATTTCCGCAAGATGGGTGCGGAGCAGAGTTTTCCGGCATCGGGAACCGTGCTGGACAATCCCTATGGCCGCCTGGGCTCAAGCCTGTTTTTGGGCTATCCGGGATTGAGTTCCTACCGCTCGCGCACCCTGTCGGCCGGCTACGACATCCGGCATGCCCTGGCCGGGGACTGGACGCTGAATCAAACCTTGCGCTACAGCCGCAGCCGCGTCGGCTATCTGTCGAGCTGGGCGTCGTCGGGCTTGCTGGAGGCGGACCGCTACTATCGTTTCGGGCTGCAGGACCGGCCCAAGACCAGTTCGACCCTGCTGGTGGATACCAACCTGCAAGGCAACGCCAATACCGGCCCGCTTCGTCACAGCCTGCTGGCCGGGATCGACCATGGCCGCTACCGGGCGCACGAGACGCGGCGGAACGGCACGGTGGCCGACGCGCTCGACGTCTTCGATCCCGTCTATGGCGGCGCCTATGGCTGGGACACGACGCTTGCCCGCGACCTGACCGACAGCATCCGCCAGACCGGCCTCTATGCCCAGGACCAGATCGCCGCCGGCAACTGGCGGCTGACGCTCGGCGGACGGCTGGACTGGAGCAGCACCGGGGCGGTCGGCCGTCTGTCGGACGGTCCGCTGGTGGAGACGACCCAGTTCGACCGGGCCTTCACCAAACGCATCGGGCTGGCCTACCGGTTCGAAGGCGGCCTGACGCCCTATGCCGGCTATTCGACCTCCTTCCAGCCGAACAGCGACAGCGACGTGCAGGGCCGTCCCTTCTCGCCGAGCCGGGGGACACAGCTGGAAACCGGTCTGCGCTACCGGCCCAAGGGCTTCGACGGACTCTTCACCCTGTCGCTGTTCCGTGCCGTCCAACGCAACCTCACCACCGCCGACCCGGACAATCCCGGCTACTCCGTCCAAACCGGGGAAGTGCGGTCGCGCGGCGTCGAGCTGGAGGCGAAGGCGGCGCTCGGAACCGGCACCGATCTGACGGCGGCCTACAGCTACACCGACGCGCAGGTCACCCGCGACAGCCCCTACCCCGGCGGGACCGACAAGACAGGAAAGCGCGTGGCCTCGGTTCCCCGCCACGCCGCCGCGGTCTGGCTGCGGCGGCATATCGACGAGGGAGCGGCCGGCGGCCTGACCGCCGGCATCGGGGTGCGCTATGTCGGTGCAACCTTCAATGCCGCGAACAGCGTGCGCGTCCCCTCCTACATGCTGGCCGATGTCAGCCTGGGTTACGATCTGGGGCGGCTCGGCCCGGCGCTCGACGGCGCCGCCCTCACCTTGACGGCGACCAACCTGTTCGACCGCCGCTATTTCTCGCCGGGTTTCTATGACAACTCCGTCTTCTACGGAAACCGCCGGATGGTGCTGGCGACCCTGTCCTACAGCTGGTGACGACGGTCAGCCGGACGCTCCCAGATACCGGACCAAGGCATCGGCGATGAGATCCTGCGCCTCCTCCGCCTCGTCCACCAGGGCGCCCATCCGCAGGAAGTCGTGGGTCATGCCGGCATGGACCCGCACATCGATGTCCACGCCGGCCGCCGCCAGCTTGCGCCCGAATGCGATCCCCTCATCGACCAGAGGATCGCATTCGGCCAGCACGAGCAGTACCGGCGCCAGGGATGACGCGACACCGGGCGGAAGCTCCGCCAGCAATGGCGAGAAGCGCCCGTCCCGCCGGTCGGCCTCCTCGCGGGAATACTGGCGATAGAACCAGTCCAGCGTCGCCCGCTCCAGCAGATGCCCTTCGCCATAGCGGTGCAGCGAAGCGGTATCGGCGGTGGCATCGGTCACCGGATAGATCAGCACCTGGAGCCGCGGGCGCGGCAGGCCGGGATCGGTGGCGGCCCGCAGGCTGATCGCCGCCGCCAGGCTGCCGCCGACGCTGTCGCCCCCCACCGCCAGCCGGCCACTGTCGAGCCCCAGACCGGCGCCGGTCCTGCCAAGCCAGTCCAGCGCATCCAGCGCATCGTCGAAGGCCGTGGGAAAGCGGTGCTCCGGGGCCAGCCGGTAGCCCACCGAGAGGACCGCAACCCCGCTCTTCGACGCGATCGCCCGGCAAAGCCCGTCATGGGACTCCAGGCTACCGACGACATAGCCGCCGCCATGGAAGAAGAGCAGCACCGGTGCCGGCACCGCAGCGGCCGGGTCCGCGGCATAGAGGCGGGCCGGCAGGACGGCGCCGTCGCGGGCCGGGATGGACAGGTCCTCCACCCGCCCGACCGGCTCGCCGCCGGGATCCATCATGCGGGAGGTCCGCTCGAAGGCCAGCCGGGCCTCCGCCGGCGGCAGGGCGTGCATCGGTTTCACCCTGCCATCCTCCCGTCCACCCGCAGCGAGCGCGAGGAAGGCGGCGATATCGGGGTTCACAGGCATCGATTGGTGCTCCCGGTCCGGATGGGCGCGCTCATTCCGCGGCATCCGCTAGGTTGGTGGTCGTGGCGTCGGGCCGTGCCGCCGGAAAGCCCTCGTCCAGAAAGCCGTCCAAAAAGCCCTCGTCGCGCGGCGCCTCGAAATGACCGCAGCCGAGCGTCCGCCAGGGCAGCGGGCGTCCGCCGAGCTGCACCTCCATACGCAGCCGATCGGCATCGCGGCCGGCGATCCACCAACTCAGCACAGCGGCGGCAACCGGCCGGCAGGCAGGCAGGGCTCCGGACAGCCGCTTCAGATGGCGGGCGGTCAGGAAGGCCTGGGTGAGATCCTCCGCTCCCATCACGGCCCCCAATCCCTCGGTGCCGCCGGTACGGGGGTGATCGAACGCCTGCGAGATGACGCTTCGAATCGCATCGGCATCTTCCATTTCCGCCCCGGGCCGGACAAAAGCCGCCCCCGGCAGCATCACCGACAGAAAGCCGGCCAGATCGTCGCGCCAGTCACCCAACCCGCGCTCACGGATGTCCGGCGATGGCACGAAGGGATCGAGCAGGGCAAGCTGCCGCACGACCTCGCCCCGGCGCTCCAGCTCGGCGGCCATCAGCGCGGCAAGCGTTCCCCCCAGCGACCAGCCGAGCAGGTCATAGGGGCCTTGCGGCTGCCGTTCGCGTAGCAGGTCGACATAGTCGCGCGCCATCTCCTCCAGCGAACGGTCCCGCCATGCCGGATCGAGCAGCATGCGCGACTGGATCGCCAGCACGCCCCGCCGGCCCTCCAGGCGACGGGCCAGCGGTTCATAATCGAAGACCGTACCGAAGCCGGCATGGACGCAGACCAGCGGCGGCTGCCCGGCCATCTGCCGGTTCAGCGCCAGGATCGGCGAATGCCGGGCCTGCGACGCCGTCGCCCCCGCAGCCGTGCCGGCCAGTTCGGCGATGGTCGGCTTGCGGATCAGGTCGCGCAGCTTGAAGGACACTCCCAGCGGCTTCAGCGCCCGTGCACGGGTCACCAGCTGGATGGAGAGGATGGAGTCGCCGCCCAGCTCGAAGAAATTGTCAGTGACGCCGACGCTCTCCAGCCGCAGCAGCTCGCACCACAGCGCCGCCAGGGCGCGCTCGGCCTCGCTGCGCGGAGCCACCTGGGCCGCCGACGAGACCACCTCCGGCTCCGGCAGGGCCTTGCGGTCGAGCTTGCCGTTGGGGGTCAGCGGCAGCCGCTCCAGCACCAGGATATGGGCCGGAACCATGTAGTCCGGCAGCGCCGCCTTCAGCCCGGCACGCAGCCGCTCGACGAAGCCGTCATCCGTCCGAGCCGCCGGCACGACATAGCCGACCAGCCGCTTGCCGGTGCCGCCGTCCCGCGCGACCACCGCCACCTCGCGCACACCCTCCTGCGCCCGCAGCCGGGCCTCCACCTCGCCCAGTTCGATGCGGAAGCCGCGGATCTTCACCTGATGGTCGATGCGGCCGACATACTCGATCACCCCGTCCACCCGCTGGCGCACGAGGTCGCCGGTGCGGTAGAGCCGGCCGCCGTCCCCGGCGAACGGATCGGCCACGAAGCGCTCCGCCGTCAGGCCCGGGCGGTTCAGGTAGCCGCGCGCCAGCCCGGACCCGCCGAGATACAGCTCCCCCACCACCCCCAGCGGAACCGGGGCCAGGTCGCCGTCCAGGACATGGGTGCTGCGGTTGCCCACCCGCAGGCCGATCGGCGCATAGGCCGCACCGCAATGGTCCTCCCGCCCCGCCTTCCAGATCAGCGGCGTCACCACCGTCTCGGTCGGGCCGTAGCCGTTGATGATGTGCTGCGGCTGCAGGGCCTCCTTGGCAAGCTCGAAGGCCGCCTCCCCCACCGCGTCGCCGCCGAAGCAGTAGACCCGCACCGGCGGCGGCGCGGTCCCGTGGTCCGCCTGCTCCCGCCTTGCATGCTCGGCCAGCTGCTGCAGGTACACCGGCGGGAAGGCCGCCACCGTCACGCCATGCCGGTGCATCGCCGTGTAGGTCTGCTCCGGCGTCCACAGGCTGTCGTCGCGGACCAGCAGGCGGCTGCCATGGGTCAGCGCGGTCAGCCAGCGTTCATGCGCGCCGTCGAAGGCGAAGGACATGAAATGCAGCTCGCAATCCTGCGGGGTCATGGCATAGAGCGCGCCGATGGCCCGGCAATGCATGGCGAGCGGGCCATGCGCCACCGCAACCCCCTTGGGCAGCCCGGTGGAGCCGGAGGTGTAGATGACATAGGCGAGGCTGCCGGGCAGCACCGCCACCGGCGGCGGGGCGTCGGCCTCCTCCGCCGGCAGGCGGTCGAGCAGCAGGCTGGGCAGCCCGTCCGGCACCGGCAGCCGGTCGGCGAGGCTGCCGTCGGTCAGCAGCAGGGCGATGCCGGCATCCCCGATCAGGTAGGCGAGGCGCTCGCGCGGATAGGCGGCGTCGAGCGGAACATAGGCGCCGCCGGCCTTGAGCACCGCCAGCAGGGCGACGATCATGCCGGGGCCGCGCGGCAGGGCGACGCCGACGCGGACCTCCGGCCCGACGCCGGCCGCGGCCAGCCGGCATGCAAGGGCATTGGCCCGGCGGTCGAGCGCGGCGAAGCCGAGGACAGCCCCATCGGGACCGCCGTCGATCACCGCCGGCCGGCCGGCAAAGGCGGCGGCGACCGCGGCGATGCGCTGGTGCACCGGCTCGAACGCTTCGGCGGCAACCGGCGCGTTCCACGACGCGAACCGAGCCTGCTCCTCAGCCGTCAGCAGCGGCACCTCTCCAACCCGGCGGCCGGCATCGGCGGCAAGCCCCAACAGAAGCGTCTCGAAATGGCCTCGGATACGGTCACACAGGTCGCCGTCTATCAGGTCCCGGCGGTGGATGAACTTGACCTCCAGCTCCTCACCGACCGACACCTCCAGATCCATGGCGAAACCGGTCACATCGACCCGATCCGTCGCCCCGAACCTCAGGCTGTCGTCGGTCTGGTCCCTGATGGCCTCGTCGACGGGGTAGTTCTCGAACACGACGATGCTGTCGAACAGCGCCCGCGCGCCGCCGCTGGTGCCGAGGCTGGCCCCGGCCCAGCGCTGCACCTCGTGCAGCGGCGTGTGCTCGTGCTCGCGCAGCTCGAGGTTCCGCCGCTGCAGCCCGCGCAGCCACTCCCCGACCCGCTCGCCCGACGGCGGACGCTCCACCACCGGAAGCGTGTTGATGAACAGCCCGAGCGTCTCCTCGACCCCGGCAAGCTCCGCCGGACGCCCCGACACCGTCGCTCCGAACGCCACCGTCTCCTGACCGCCGTAGCGTTGCAGAAGCAGCGCCCACGCCCCCTGCACCAGCGTGCTCAGCGTCACCCGCTGCGCCTGCGCAAAGCCCTGCAGCCGCTGCGTCGCACCGCCATCCAGCCGCAGCCGCACCACGCCATGCCCCGCCTGCGGATGCCGGCAGGGCAGGCTGGCCGCCAGCAGCGTCGGCGCCTCCAGACCCGACAGGCGCCCGCGCCAGAACCGCTCCGACGCCGCTGCATCCTGCCGGCAGAGCCACGCAATGTAGTCGCGGTAGCGGCCCGGCGCGCCGGTGACGGCCGCTCCCCGGTAGCGGCCCAGCGCCTCCGCCACCAGGCGCGCGCTGCTCCAGCCGTCCAGCAGCAGGTGATGGCTGGTCCACACCAGACGGTGCCGCCCCTGCCCAAGCCGCACCAGCAGAACACGCTGCAGCGGCGGACGCCCGAGCTCGAAGCCGCGGGCACGCTCCTCCCGCGCCAGCCTCCCCAAGGCCTCCTCCAGCGCGTCACCGGCAAGCCCGATCTCCCGCCAGTCCAGCACCGACACCGCGTCGGGCACCCGCTCCCACACCGCCTGAAGCGGGGTCGACAGCGCGCCGCCCCACAGGAAGCCGGTGCGCAGCACCGCATGCCGTGCCGTCACCCAGGCCCAGGCCGCGGCGAACCGCTCCTCCTCCAGGCCCTCGACCTCGACAGCGAGCTGCGTCACATAGGGGGTCTCGCCCTCCGCGGCGCCTTCCAGCGCGTGGAACAGCATGCCCTGCTGCATCGGGCTCAGCGGATACAGGTCCTCCAGTTCGCGCGCCGGCAACGCCAGGGTGTCCAGCTGCCCCTGCGTCAGCCCGGCAAGCGGAACGTCCGACGGCGTCAAGCCCCCAGCGCTGTCCTCGCAATGCGCCACCAGCGCCCGCAGCTCCTCCGCATAGGCCGCAGCCAGCCCCTCCACCACCGGGGCCGCCAGGACGGACCGGCTGTAGCTCCAGTCGAACACAAGCTCGCCGTCATAGACCCTGCCGTCGATGCCCAGCCAATTGCCGAGCGGAGCGTCGGGATCGAGACGGGCTCCCGCCGGCTCGTCGGCCGGGACGAAGCGGGCCTGGGCATCGAAGCTGCCGTCGAACTGGCCGAGATAATTGAAGGTCACCCGCGCCTCGGGCAGCGCCCGCAGCACCGCTTGGCTCTCCGCGTCGCCGAGATGGCGCAGCACGCCGTAGCCAAGGCCGTTGGCCGGCACCGCCCGAAGCTGTTCCTTCACCGCCCTGATCGCCGCGCCGGGCTCCTCTCCCGGGCGCAGATGCACCGGATAGGCGGTGGTGAACCAGCCGACGCTGCGGCTGAGGTCCATCCCCGCCACAAGCTCCTCGCGGCCATGCCCCTCCAGCTGCACCAGCGCCGAGCCCGCGCCGCTCCACCGGCACAGAACCCGCGCCAGCGCCGTCAGCAGCAGGTCGTTCACCCGTGTCCGGTAAGCCGCAGGCGCCGACGACAGCAGCCGCTTCGTCCAGCCCGCATCCAGCCGCGTCCGCGCGACCGCCGACTTCGCCACCGTCAGCGCATCGGCCGGCACCGGTCCGGTGACACCGGGCAGGCCCGCAGGCGCATCCCCCAGGCTGTCGCGCCACCAGGACAACTCATTCCGCAGCGCTTCGCTCACGGCGTGGCTGCGCAGGGCCTCGCCCCAGGATTGGAAGGACGCCGTCTTGGCCGCAAGCGCCACCGGCCCGCCCCGCTCCAGCTGGGTGCAGGCCAGCTGCAAATCCTCCAGCAGCACGCGCCAGGACACGCCGTCCACCACCAGATGATGGATCGCCAGCAGCAGGCGCTGGCCGCCCCCGTCATCCGCACGCTCGACCAGCAGGGCGCGCAGCAGCGGGCCATGCTCCAGCTCCAGGCAGCGCTGGGCCTCCTCGCACAGCCGCTCCTGTGCCGTGGCATCGGCGGCGGAGCGATGCCACAGCAGCGGCGGCAGCGCAGCGGGCGCCAGATGCTCCGCGCGTCCATCCGTCGCGAAGACCAGCCGCAGGGCGTCGTGATGGGCGACCAGGGCCGCCAGCGCACGCTCCAGCAGCCCCGGATCGACGGGCCGGCGCAGGCGCAGCAGCACGGACTGGTTCCAGTGGCTGCGGTTGGGGATCGGCTCCTCGAAGAACCAGCGCTGGATCGGCGTCAGCGCCAGCGCGCCGGTGACGAGGCCCTGCTCGGCTGTCGGAGCGGCCGTGGTGTCGCTGCGGGCGGCGCGGGCGAGCGCCTCCAGGGTCTGGTGCTCGAAGACGTCGCGCGGGGTGAAGGACAGGCCGTGGTGACGGGCGCGGCTGACCAGCTGGATGGAGAGGATGGAATCGCCGCCCAGCTCGAAGAAGTTGTCGGTGACGCCGACGCTCTCCAGCCGCAGCAGCTCGCACCACAAGGCCGCCAGGGCGCGCTCGGCCTCGCTGCGCGGAGCCACCTGCACCGCCGACGATGCCGCCTCCGGCTCCGGCAGGGCCTTGCGGTCGAGCTTGCCGTTGGGGGTCAGCGGCAGCCGCTCCAGCACCAGGATATGGGCCGGAACCATGTAGTCCGGCAGATCACGGCCGAGATGCTCCCGCAACCGCCGCGGCAGCTCCGCTTCGGCATCGGCGGCGACATAGCCGACCAGCCGCTTGCCGGAGCTGCCGTCCCGCGCCACCACCACCGCGTCCCGCACCGCCGGATGCCCGCGCAGCGCCGCCTCGATCTCGCCAAGCTCGATCCGCAGACCGCGGATCTTCACCTGATGGTCGATGCGGCCGACATACTCGATCACCCCGTCGCCGCGACGGCGCGCCAGATCGCCCGTCCGGTACATCCGCCCGCCGTCCCCGGCGAACGGATCGGCCACGAAGCGCTCCGCCGTCAGCCCGGCCCGCCGGTGGTAGCCGCGCGCCAGGCCGGCGCCGGCGATGTAAAGCTCGCCGACCGCCCCTGCCGGCAGCGGGTTCAGGCACTCGTCCAGCACATAAAGCCGCAGATTGTCGATCGCCACGCCGATCGGCACACCGCCGCCCGCTCCGGCCTCCCCGGCCCCGCCCGATCGGCAGGTCCAGTGGCTGACATCGATCGCCGCCTCCGTCGGGCCGTACAGGTTGTACAGCCCCACCCCGGGCAGCCGGGCGAACAGCCGGTCCTGCAATGCCGCAGGCAGCGCCTCGCCGCTGCACACCACCCGGCGCAGGCAGGTGCACTGCTCCACCCCCGGCTCCTCCAGGAAGGCCTGCAGCATGGAGGGCACGAAATGCAGCGTGTCGATCGACTGCTCGCGGATCAGCGCCACCAGCCGGGCCGCGTCGCGGTGCTCGCCAGGAGCCGCCACCACCAGATGCGCCCCCACCATCAGCGGCCAGAAGAACTCCCAGACCGAGACGTCGAAGCCGAACGGCGTCTTCTGCAGCACCCGCTCGCCCGGCGCCAGCCCGTAGGCCTTCTGCATCCAGGCCAGCCGGTTCAGCAGGGCGCCATGGCTGTTGCCCGCCCCCTTGGGCGTGCCGGTGGAGCCCGAGGTGTAGATCAGGTAGGCGAGGTTGTCCGGCCGCAGCCCGGAGACCGGCGGCGTGTCCGGCAGCCCGGCGGTGTCCTCGGCGTCGAGCAGCAGCAGGCGCACGGCCTGGGGCACCACCCCGCCGCCCAGCCGGCCGGCAAGGTGGCTTTGGGTGAGCAGCAGGGCGATGCCGCCGTCCGCTGCCATGGCCTTGAGACGGGCCGGCGGCAGTTCCGGGTCGAGCGGCAGATAGGCGCCGCCGGCCTTCATCACCGCCAGCAGGCCGACGACCAGCTCCAGCGAGCGCTCCGCGGCGACGCCGACCGTCACCTCCGGCCCGACGCCCAGCGCCTGCAGCCGGTGGGCCAGGCGGTTCGCCTGCGCCTCCAGCTCGGCATAGCTCAGCGTCCGCCCGCCGAAGCTCACCGCCGGAAGACCGCCATGCACACCAGCCTGACCGGAGATCAGCTCGGGAACAAGCGGGCCGGAGGTCAGGCCTTCGTCTCGGGACGCATTCCATCCGGCAAAGCTCAGCGATCCTTCTTCGTCGAGCAACCCGATCTCGCCCAACCGGCGCCCGGCATCCCCGCTCAGGGCGAGCAGAAACCATCGGGTCTGTGCAGCGAGTTGGCGGACCTCCTCGTCGCCGATCCGGTCGCGCCAATGGCTGAAGGTGAGCATCAGCCGCTCTCCGGCTCCCATCAGCAGGGTCAAGGGGACGGAGGTGAGCTCATGGTTTTGCGGAACCCCGAAGCGCAGTCCGCCGGTTTCACCGCGGCCGAGCGCCTCGGACAGCGGATAATTCTCGAACACCAGAAGGCTGTCGAACAGCATCTCCCCGCCATGGCCGGACCAGCGCTGGATGTCGGCCAAAGCCGTGTGTTCGTGTTCCCGCATCTCGAGGTTGCGTGCCTGGAGATCGGTCAGCCACTCCGACACAGCCAGGGCCGGGTGCGGCGTGCCGACCAGCGGCAGCGTGTTGATGAACAGGCCGACCTGCCGCTCGATGCCCGGCAGTTCGGCCGGCCGGCCGGAGACCGTCACGCCCGTTGCCACCGTGCCCTGTCCGGTCCGCCGGTGCAAAAGCAACAGCCACGCGGCCTGAACCAGCGTATTGAGCGTAACCTGATTCTGACGGGCGAAGCGGGTCAGCCGCAAGGCTTCCCGTTCGTCGAAGACCAGTTCGAGGGTTCCATGCCCTTGGCCGGCATCAGATTGCCCGGTGGCGATCCTCGTCGGCTGTTCGAGATCGGCGATGCGGGCGCGCCAGAAGGCCTCCGAAGCCGCCCGGTCGCGCCCCTGCAGCCACGCCACATGGTCGCGGAAGCGCCCGCCATCCGCCGCCGGGGCATGGCCGGCATAGCGCTGCAGCACCTCTCCCAGAAGCTGCGAGCTGCTCCAGCCGTCCAGCAGGATATGGTGGCTGGTCAGGATCACATGATGGCGCTCCCCACCCCGCTCGCCACCCGTGCGCACCACCGCCAGCCGCAGCAGCGGCGGCGCGGCAAGGTCGAAACCGGCCTGCCGCTCGGCCGCCGCAAGCGCATCCACGCGGGCAGCCGCCTCCGGATCGTCGCCCCAGTCCTCCAAACGCAGCGGCACCGCCGCCTTGCGCATGACAGCCTGCAGCGGCTGCTCCAGACCGTCCCACAGGAAGCCGGCCCGCAGGCTGTCATGCGCATCGAGCGCTCCCTGCCAGGCCGCATGGAAGCGCGCCACCTCCAGCCCCTCCACATCCACCCGCATCTGGTTGATGTAGGCGTCTCCCCCCGGCTCGTAGAGCGCATGGAACAGCATGCCCTGCTGCATCGGCGTCAGCGGATACAGGTCCTCCAACTCGCGCACAGGCAACGCCAGGGCGTCCAGCTGCGCCTGCGTCAGACCGGCAAGCGGAACGTCCGACGGGGTCAGCCCGCCCGCCGACACCTCGCAATGCGCAACCAGCGCCCGCAGTTCCTCCGCATAGGCCGCAGCCAGCCCCTCAACCACCGGCGACGCCAGGACGGACCGGCTGTAGCTCCAGTCGAACACAAGCTCCCCGTCATAGACCTGACCGTTCAGCGTCAGCCAGTTGCCCAGGGGCGCATCGGCATCCTGGCTGCTGCCCGCCGGCTCGTCGGCCGGGACGAAGCGGGCCTCGGCATCGAAGCTGCCGTCGAACTGGCCGAGATAGTTGAAGGTCACCCGCGCCTCGGGCAGCGCCCGCAGCACCGCTTGGCTCTCCGCGTCGCCGAGATGGCGCAGCACGCCGTAGCCAAGGCCGTTGGCCGGCACCGCCCGAAGCTGCTCCTTCACCGCCCTGATCGCCGCGCCGGGCTCCTCTCCCGGGCGCAGATGCACCGGATAGGCGGTGGTGAACCAGCCGACGCTGCGGCTGAGGTCCATCCCCGCCACAAGCTCCTCGCGGCCATGCCCCTCCAGCTGCACCAGCGCCGAGCCCGCGCCGCTCCACCGGCACAGAACCCGCGCCAGCGCCGTCAGCAGCAGGTCGTTCACCCGTGTCCGGTAGGCCGCAGGCGCCGACGACAGCAGCCGCTTCGTCCAGCCCGCATCCAGCCGCGTCCGCGCAACCGCCGACTTCGCAACCGTCAACGCATCGGCCGGCACCGGTCCGGTGACACCGGGCAGGCCCGCGGGCGCATCCCCCAGGCTGTCGCACCACCAGCCGAGCTCCGCCTTCAGCGCCTCGCTCGCCGCGTGGCTGCGCAGGGCCTCGCCCCAGGATTGGAAGGACGCCGTCTTGGCCGCAAGCGCCACCGGCCCGCCCCGCTCCAGCTGGGTGCAGGCCAGTTGCAAATCCTCCAGCAGCACGCGCCAGGACACGCCGTCCACCACCAGATGATGGATCGCCAGCAGCAGGCGCTGGCCGCCCCCGTCATCCGCACGCTCGACCAGCAGGGCGCGCAGCAGCGGGCCATGCTCCAGCTCCAGGCTGCGCTGGGCCTCCTCGCACAGCCGCTCCTGTGCCGCGGCATCGGCGGCGGAGCGATGCCACAGCAGCGGCGGCAGCGCAGCGGGCGCCAGATGCTCCGCGCGTCCATCCGTCGCGAAGACCAGCCGCAGGGCGTCGTGATGGGCGACCAGGGCCGCCAGCGCACGCTCCAGCAGCCCCGGATCGACGGGCCGGCGCAGGCGCAGCAGCACGGACTGGTTCCAGTGGCTGCGGTTGGGGATCGGCTCCTCGAAGAACCAGCGCTGGATCGGCGTCAGCGCCAGCGCGCCGGTGACGAGGCCCTGCTCGGCTGTCGGAGCCGCTGTGGTGTCGCTGCGGGCGGCACGGGCGAGCGCCTCCAGGGTCTGATGCTCGAAGACGTCGCGCGGGGTGAAGGACAGGCCGTGGCGACGGGCGCGGCTGACCAGCTGGATGGAGAGGATGGAATCGCCGCCCAGCTCGAAGAAATTGTCGGTGACGCCGACGCTCTCCAGCCGCAGCAGCTCGCACCACAAGGCCGCCAGGGCGCGCTCGGCCTCGCTGCGCGGAGCCACCTGGGCCGCCGACGAGACCACCTCAGGCTCCGGCAGGGCCTTGCGGTCGAGCTTGCCGTTGGGGGTCAGCGGCAGCCGCTCCAGCACCAGGATGTGGGACGGAACCATGTAGTCCGGCAGCGCCGCCTTCAGCCCGGCACGCAGCCGCTCGACCAAACCGCCGCCGGCCTCCTTGCCAACCGGCACGACATAGCCGACCAGCCGCTTGCCGGAATTGCCGTCCCGCGCGACCACCACCGCCTCGCGCACGCCCTCCTGCGCCCGTAGCCGCGCTTCCACCTCGCCCAGCTCGATGCGGAAGCCGCGGATCTTCACCTGATGGTCGATCCGGCCGACATACTCGATCACCCCGTCCCCGCGCTGGCGCACGAGGTCGCCCGTGCGGTAGAGCCGGCCTCCCTCCGCCGAGAACGGATCGGCGACGAAGCGCTCCGCCGTCAGGCCCGGGCGGTTCAGGTAGCCGCGCGCCAGGCCGGACCCGCCGAGATACAGCTCCCCCACCACACCCAGCGGAACCGGGGTCAGGTCGCCGTCCAGGACATAGCCGCAGGTTCCATCGATGGGGCGACCGATGTTGGCACGCCCTCCCGCCTCGCGGCGGGTCACGGTGGAGTAGGTCGTGTCCTCCGACGGGCCATAGAGGTCGTAGACGTCGGCGATACCGGCGGCATAGAGGTCGTCCACCAGCGACTGGGCCAGCGGCTCGCCCGCCAGATTGACGGTGCGAACACCGGGGGGAATCCCGCCCGAGCGCAGGAGGCCGGCGATCGCCGACGGCACGGTGTTGATCAGGCGCACGCGGTCGCGGGCCGGTAGGTCGGGCAGGGCCAGGGCATTGTCGGCCATCACCACATGGCCGCCGGCGCTCAGCGTGACAAAGAACTCCCAAACCGAAAGATCGAAACAGACGGAGGTCGAGGCCAGCACCCCCTGCAACTGCTCCGGCCGGTAGAGCCGCAATGCCCAGTCGATAAGGGCGGAGGCGTTGCGATGCTCGATCACCACGCCCTTCGGCCGGCCGGTCGAGCCGGAGGTGTAGATGACGTAGGCAGCGTCCTCCGCCCTGTTGACCGGCCGCGGATCATCCTCCGGGCCGTGCTCCAAATCGAGCGCCGGGTCGTCGAGCGCCACCACGCGCAGGCCCTCGCACACGGGAAGCCGCGGCAGCAGACTGCGCTGTGTCAGGACAAGCGCCGCCTGGCTGTCGGCCAGCATGTAGGCGACACGGTCGGCGGGATAGTCCGGGTCGAGCGGGACATAGGCGCCACCAGCCTTGAGGATCGCCAGAAGGCCGGTCGGCAGAACCTCCGTCCGCTCGAGCATGATGGCGACCGGCACGCCGGGCGCGACGCCGAGGGCGCGCAGCCGGTGGGCGAGCCGGTTGGCCTGCCGGTTCAGATCGGCATAGCTCAGGCTCCGCGTGCCGGCGATCACCGCGGTGGCATCGGGCGTGCGGGCGGCCTGGGCTTCGAACAGACGCGGCAAGGGCGTGGCATCCATCGGCTCCGGCCGGTTCCAGGCGCCGGGAATGCGGTCGCGGTCGGTCGTATCCAGCCCGGAGAGGGCGCCGAGCGGCCGGTCCGGAGCGTCGGCCATCGCCAGCAGCAGGCGGCGCAGATGGCCGGCCACACCCACCACCGCCGGCTCCGTCAAATGGGCGAGGTCGTAGCGGTGGTGCAGTTCCAGCCGGTCACCGGGCATGATCGCGGGCATGATCGCGATGGTCAGCGGATAGCTGGTCCGTTCATAGCCGATCACCGGGGAGAAGCGCAGGCCATCCGGGCTTCCCTGGCGCAAGGCCTCGGCGACCGGATAGCTTTCGAACACCAGCAGGCTGTCGAACAGGGCGCCGCCAGCATCGCCCGACGCGGTCTGACCCGACCAGTGCTGAATGTCGGCGAGCGGCGTATGCTCATGCTCGCGCAAGTCGAGATTGCGGCGCTGAACCGTGCGGAGCCAGTCCGCCACCTGCATTGCCGGATGGGGTGTCAGTATCACCGGAAGCGTGTTGATGAACAGGCCGAGCCGATGCTCCACCCCGGGCAGATCCGCCGGGCGGCCGGAAACGGTGGTGCCGAAGGCGACTGTGTCCTGGCCGCCATGCTGGCGCAGCAGGACGGCCCAGGCCGCCTGCATCACCGTGTTCAGCGTGACGTCGCAGTGCCGCGCGAGGTCGGTGAGGCGGCGGGTTTCCTCCACCGTGAAGACGCAGCGATGCTCACCCTGCCCCTCCCGGTCCTGCAGGGAATCCGCCTGCGAGCCGGACGGCAGCAGCGAAACGATCCTCGTCGGCTGTTCGAGATCGGCGATGCGGGCGCGCCAGAAGGCCTCCGAAGCCGCCCGGTCGCGCCCCTGCAGCCACGCCACATGGTCGCGGAAGCGCCCGCCATCCGCCGCCGGGGCATGGCCGGCATAGCGCTGCAGCACCTCTCCCAGAAGCTGCGAGCTGCTCCAGCCGTCCAGCAGGATATGGTGGCTGGTCAGGATCACATGATGGCGCTCCCCACCCCGCTCGCCACCCGTGCGCACCACCGCCAGCCGCAGCAGCGGCGGCGCGGCAAGGTCGAAACCGGCCTGCCGCTCGGCCGCCGCGAGCGCATCCACGCGGGCCGCCGCGTCCGGATCGTCGCGCCAGTCCTCCACCCGCAGCGGCACCGCCACCTTGCGCATGACAGCCTGCAGCGGCTGGTCCAGACCGTCCCACAGGAAGCCGGCCCGCAGGCTGTCATGCGCATCGAGCGCTCCCTGCCAGGCCGCATGGAAGCGCGCCACCTCCAGCCCCTCCACATCCACCCGCATCTGGTTGATGTAGGCATCTCCCCCCGGCTCATAGAGCGCGTGGAACAGCATGCCCTGCTGCATCGGCGTCAGCGGGTAGAGGTCTTCCAGCTCGCGCGCCGGCAACGTCAGGGCGTCCAACTGCCCCTGCGTCAGCCCGGCAAGCGGAACGTCCGACGGGGTCAGCCCGCCCGCCGACACCTCGCAATGCGCAACCAGCGCCCGCAGTTCCTCCGCATAGGCCGCAGCCAGCCCCTCAACCACCGGCGACGCCAGGACGGACCGGCTGTAGCTCCAGTCGAACACAAGCTCCCCGTCATAGACCTGACCGTTCAGCGTCAGCCAGTTGCCCAGGGGCGCATCGGCATCCTGGCTGCTGCCCGCCGGCTCGTCGGCCGGGACGAAGCGGGCCTGGGCATCGAAGCTGCCGTCGAACTGGCCGAGATAGTTGAAGGTCACCCGCGCCTCGGGCAGCGCCCGCAGCACCGCTTGGCTCTCCGCGTCGCCGAGATGGCGCAGCACGCCGTAGCCAAGGCCGTTGGCCGGCACCGCCCGAAGCTGCTCCTTCACCGCCCTGATCGCCGCGCCGGGCTCCTCTCCCGGGCGCAGATGCACCGGATAGGCGGTGGTGAACCAGCCGACGCTGCGGCTGAGGTCCATCCCCGCCACAAGCTCCTCGCGGCCATGCCCCTCCAGCTGCACCAGCGCCGAGCCCGCGCCGCTCCACCGGCACAGAACCCGCGCCAGCGCCGTCAGCAGCAGGTCGTTCACCCGTGTCCGGTAGGCCGCAGGCGCCGACGACAGCAGCCGCTTCGTCCAGCCCGCATCCAGCCGCGTCCGCGCGACCGCCGACTTCGCAACCGTCAGCGCATCGGCCGGCACCGGTCCGGTGACACCGGGCAGGCCCGCAGGCGCATCCCCCAGGCTGTCGCGCCACCAGGACAACTCATTCCGCAGCGCTTCGCTCGCGGCGTGGCTGCGCAGGGCCTCGCCCCAGGATTGGAAGGACGCCGTCTTGGCCGCAAGCGCCACCGGCCCGCCCCGCTCCAGCTGGGTGCAGGCCAGCTGCAAATCCTCCAGCAGCACGCGCCAGGACACGCCGTCCACCACCAGATGATGGATCGCCAGCAGCAGGCGCTGGCCGCCCCCGTCATCCGCACGCTCGACCAGCAGGGCGCGCAGCAGCGGGCCATGCTCCAGCTCCAGGCTGCGCTGGGCCTCCTCGCACAGCCGCTCCTGTGCCGTGGCATCGGCGGCGGAGCGATGCCACAGCAGCGGCGGCAGCGCAGCGGGCGCCAGGTGCTCCGCGCGTCCATCCGTCGCGAAGACCAGCCGCAGGGCGTCGTGATGGGCGACCAGGGCCGCCAGCGCACGCTCCAGCAGCGCCGGATCGACGGGCCGGCGCGGGCGCAGCAGCACGGACTGGTTCCAGTGGCTGCGGTTGGGGATCGGCTCCTCGAAGAACCAGCGCTGGATCGGCGTCAGCGCCAGCGCGCCGGTGACGAGGCCCTGCTCGGCTGTCGGAGCCGCTGTGGTGTCGCTGCGGGCGGCACGGGCGAGCGCCTCCAGGGTCTGGTGCTCGAAGACGTCGCGCGGGGTGAAGGACAGGCCGTGGCGACGGGCGCGGCTGACCAGCTGGATGGAGAGGATGGAGTCGCCGCCCAGCTCGAAGAAATTGTCGGTGACGCCGACGCTCTCCAGCCGCAGCAGCTCGCACCACAAGGCCGCCAGGGCGCGCTCGGCCTCGCTGCGCGGAGCCACCTGGGCCGCCGACGAGACCACCTCCGGCTCCGGCAGGGCCTTGCGGTCGAGCTTGCCGTTGGGGGTCAGCGGCAGCCGCTCCAGCACCAGGATGTGGGACGGAACCATGTAGTCCGGCAGCGCCGCCTTCAGCCCGGCGCGCAGCCGCTCGACGAAGCCGTCATCCGTCCGAGCCGCCGGCACGACATAGCCGACCAGCCGCTTGCCGGAGCTGCCGTCCCGTGCCACCACCGCCGCCTCGCGCACGCCCTCCTGCGCCCGCAGCCGGGCCTCCACCTCGCCCAGTTCGATGCGGAAGCCGCGGATCTTCACCTGATGGTCGATGCGGCCGACATACTCGATCACCCCGTCCACCCGCTGGCGCACGAGGTCGCCGGTGCGGTAGAGCCGGCCGCCGTCCCCGGCGAACGGATCGGCCACGAAGCGCTCCGCCGTCAGGCCCGGGCGGTTCAGGTAGCCGCG
Organism: Azospirillum thiophilum; assembly: GCF_001305595.1. Classification (NCBI taxonomy): domain Bacteria; kingdom Pseudomonadati; phylum Pseudomonadota; class Alphaproteobacteria; order Rhodospirillales; family Azospirillaceae; genus Azospirillum; species Azospirillum thiophilum. The sequence goes on along the minus strand of NZ_CP012403.1, from coordinate 738,478 downwards.
CGCCAGCCCGGACCCGCCGAGATACAGCTCCCCCACCACCCCCAGCGGAACCGGGGCCAGGTCGCCGTCCAGGACATGGGTGCTGCGGTTGCCCACCCGCAGGCCGATCGGCGCATAGGCCGCACCGCAATGGTCCTCCCGCCCCGCCTTCCAGATCAGCGGCGTCACCACCGTCTCGGTCGGGCCGTAGCCGTTGATGATGTGCTGCGGCTGCAGGGCCTCCTTGGCAAGCTCGAAGGCCGCCTCCCCCACCGCGTCGCCGCCGAAGCAGTAGACCCGCACCGGCGGCGGCGCGGTCCCGTGGTCCGCCTGCTCCCGCCTTGCATGCTCGGCCAGCTGCTGCAGGTACACCGGCGGGAAGGCCGCCACCGTCACGCCATGCCGGTGCATCGCCGTGTAGGTCTGCTCCGGCGTCCACAGGCTGTCGTCGCGGACCAGCAGGCGGCTGCCATGGGTCAGCGCGGTCAGCCAGCGTTCATGCGCGCCGTCGAAGGCGAAGGACATGAAATGCAGCTCGCAGTCCTGCGGGCTCATGGCATAGAGCGCGCCGATGGCCCGGCAATGCATGGCGAGCGGGCCATGCGCCACCGCAACCCCCTTGGGCAGCCCGGTGGAGCCGGAGGTGTAGATGACATAGGCGAGGCTGCCGGGAAGCACCGCCACCGGCGGCGGGGCGTCGGCCTCCTCCGCCGGCAGGCGGTCGAGCAGCAGGCTGGGCAGCCCGTCCGGCACCGGCAGCCGGTCGGCGAGGCTGCTGTCGGTCAGCAGCAGGGCGATGCCGGCATCCCCGATCAGGTAGGCGAGGCGCTCGCGCGGATAGGCGGCGTCGAGCGGAACATAGGCACCGCCGGCCTTGAGCACCGCCAGCAGGGCGACGATCATGCCGGGGCCGCGCGGCAGGGCGACGCCGACGCGCACCTCCGGCCCGACGCCGGCCGCGGCCAGCCGGCATGCCAGGGCATTGGCCCGGCGGTCGAGCGCGGCGAAGCCGAGGGCAGACCCATCGGGACCGCCGTCGATCACCGCCGGCCGGCCGGCAAAGGCGGCGGCGACGGCGGCGATGCGCTGGTGGACCGGCTCGAACGCTTCGGCGGCAACCGGCGCGTTCCACGACGCGAACCGAGCCCGCTCGTCCGCCGTCAGCAGCGGCACCTCTCCCAACCGACGGCCGGCATCGCCGGCAAGGCCGGACAGAAGCGTCTCGAAATGGCGGCGCAACCGGTCGATCCGGTCATGGTCGTAGAGATCGGTCGCGTAGGTGAAGGAGGCCTCGATCCCGCCGCCCTCCTCCTCCACGGTGTCGAGGGTCAGGTCGTAGCTGGCCACGGCGCTGTCGAGCGCCATCGGCTCCACCCGCAGCCCATCCATCGCCGAGAAGGCCCGGCCATCGCGGCGCTGGTGGTTGAACATCACCTGGAACAGCGGATTGTAGCTGAGGCTGCGCTCCAGCCTCAGCGCCTCCAGCAACTGTTCGAAGGGGAGATCCTGGTTCGCCTGCGCCTCCAGCGCCGTTTGCCTGATCTGAGCGAGCAGGTCGGCGACGCGGTCGCGCCCATCGATCCGCAGGCGCAGGACCTGGGTGTTGACGAAGAAGCCGACCACCGCCTCGCACTCCGCACGGTCGCGGTTGGCCACCGGCACGCCGATGGCGATGTCGCCCTGCCCGCTGTGGCGATGGAGAAGCAGCGAGAATGCCGACAGCAGCAGCATGAACAGCGTGACATCCCGCTCGCGGGCGAAGGCGCGCAGCCTTCCGGCCAGCTCCGCGTCGAGCGTGAAGCGCAGGAGGGCGCCGCGGTGGCTCTGCCTCGCCGGCCGGGGCCGGTCGGAAGGCAGTTCCAGCGGCGCCCGGTCTCCCCCCAGCCGGTCGAGCCAGAAGGCAAGCTGCCGCTCCGCCTCGCCAGCCCCCAGCAAGTTCTTCTGCCACAGGGCGTAATCGGCGTAGCGGATCGGCGGCGGGGGCAGGTCGACCCGCCCGCCCTGCCGGATGGCGCGGTAGAGCTCCGCGAACTCCCGGATCAGCACCGCCATCGACCAGCCGTCCGACGCGATGTGGTGCATCGTCACCAGAAGCCGGTGATCCTGCTCCGCCAGCCGGAGGAGGCGCGCGCGCAGGAGCGGGCCGGTCTCCAGATCGAAGGGCGCCTGCGCCTCCTCCTCCATCAGGCGGCGGGCCGCCTGCTCTCGCTCGTCCGCCGGAAGATGGCCGAGGTCGTCGACGGCCAGCCGGAAATCCGCCTCGTCGAGAATGGTCTGCACCGGTTCGCCGTCGCCCTGGCGGAACACCGTCCGCAGGGCGGCGTGGCGGCGCAGCAGAAGTCCGAAGGCGCGGGACAGGGCTGCGCGATCGAGGTCTCCGGCAAGGCGCGTCGCACTGAAGATGTTGTTGGCGCCGCTGGCCGGATCGAGCTTCCACAACGCCCACATCCGCCGTTGCGCATGGGACAGCGGTGCCTCCGTGGCCGGGGCGAGGTCTGCCGGAATCGGCAGCAGCGAAAGATCCACCGCCTCGTCGCGCATGGCGCGCCAGAACAGCTTGCGCTTTTCCACCGGCAGACCGATGAAGCGGCGGACCAGGTCCACGGAGTCTTGAGCAACCATCTGGAATTTCCCATCGCCGGCTGGCTTGACGCTGATCCGGCCGCCGGGGTTCCGGTACGGTCGACCGGGGCGGCCAGACTGTGCGCGGTCGCACCATCAGGTGCGCCGCGGTCTCCAGTAGTGACGAAGAAGAGATGGCCGGATTTACCCCGCCGACGTGAAATGGCCGGCGGTGAAAGGGCGATGTCCGGCGGAGGCCGGATTCAGCGGGCCGAAACGAGGAGTCCGCCGTCCTTGGGGGCCAGCGTCACCGGCAGCACCCGCGGAAGCGACGCCGCCACGCGATCGAGGTCGGTGACGTCGTACACCCCGCCGATCCGCATCGCCCCGACCCTGCGGTCCGCCAGCCGCAGCGGCTGCGACAGATAGGGGTTCAGCAACGGGACCGCTTCGGCCAGCGTGATGTTGTCGAACACCAGCTTGCCCTCGCGCCAGGACAGGACATGCTGCGGATCGACGCGCGCGACGCTGCCGAACCGGCTGTCCCGGGCGAAACGGCCCTGCATGCCAGGCGTCAGCCGCAAGGGCTCCCCCCCGCCGCCGCGGACGACGCAACCGTGACCGAGCCTTCGGTCAGCGTCACGGCAAGATCGCCGTCATTGGCCCAGACATTGAACTTCGTCCCCGTCACCCGGACCTGATGGCCGGCGGTGAAGACGGTGAAGGGAAGCGCCGCATCGTGCGCGACCGCGAAATAGGCCTCCCCATGGTCCATCAGGGCGCTGCGCCTGTCGCGGAACTGGGCAAAGAACAGGGTGGTGTGGACGTTCAGATCGACCGTCGAACCGTCGGGCAGCTCGACCAGGCGGTGCCGGCCGCCACCGAGGAAGACATCGACGCTCCCGGGCAGTACGCCGAACGACCAACCCACCGGCCAGCAGGCGGCCAGGGCCGCCGTCACGCAGGCCGCCATCGCCCAGCGCCGCCGCCGGGACGAGACCCGGACAACGGCAGCCGGTGCCGCCCGCCCGCCGTCCGCCCCAGGCGGCACCGCCGCCGTCACGGGAACCATGGTCACCCGCGGGCGCAGGCCGGCGGACAGTCCCCAGATCTCCCGCATCGCGTCGAATTCCGCCAGATGGCGCGGATCCGCCAGGCACCAGCATTCGAAAGCCGCGCGGTCGGCGTCGCCGACATCGGACGATTGCAGGCGCAGGCACCAGTCCGCAGCCTCTTCGGTCACGCGGTCGTCGTCGGAGGGATGTGACGGAGGCATACGGGCGCGCTCGACTCCGGAAGGCGTTCGGCAGCTATAGGGCAAGCGGGAGCGGGATCGCAAGGCGAGCCGGACATGCCGAACTCTACGCGAGCTGTCCGGTCAGGGAAACCCCGCGTCTGCGGCGAAGGCTGCGACCTTCCGCAACAGGTGGGGGAGCAGGCACGGATCGGGGTGCCGGTTCCGGAAGAGAACGGTTTCAGTTTCGGCCCGCTCGTTCGTCCTAGTCAGGACGGCTGCGCGCATCCGCCTCCACGGCGGGGTTTTCGTGCCGGCCGCCTTCGCTCCCGTCCCGCAGGAACCCCGATGCCGACGCCACCCCGCACCAGCCCCGCCGCTCTGCTCCAGCTGCTCCGCCCCTTCTGGCCGCTGCTGACCGCCGCCACCCTGCTGGGAGTGCTGGGCGGGCTCAGCGTGACCGGCCTGCTGGCCACCATCAACCGCATCCTGCATGCCGAGGAAAGCCCTGGCGCCGGGGTTCTGCTCGCCTTCGCCGGCCTGTGCGCCCTGGCGCTCGCCGGGTCGGTGCTGTCCGACATCGGCACCAACCGGATCGGGCAGAAGGTCATCGCCCGGCTGCGCAAGGATCTGGGCGACCGCATCCTGACCGCGCCGATCGACCAGCTGGAGCGTTACCGCAGCCACCGGCTGATCCCCGTGCTGACCCACGATGTCGATACCATCAGCGACTTCGCCTTCGCCTTCGCGCCGCTGGCGGTGTCGCTCAGCGTCACGCTGGGCAGCCTGGGCTATCTGGCGATGCTGTCCTGGCCGATGTTCCTGGCGACCGCCGCCGCCATCCTGATCGGCAGCGCCGTGCAGTATGTGGCGCGCGTCCGCGGCATCGAGGGCTTCAACGAGGCGCGCACCCACGAGGACGAGTTGCAGAAGCACTACCGCTCCCTGGCGGAAGGGGCGAAGGAGCTGCGCATCAACCGGCCGCGGCGGCTGCGGCTGCAGGGCGAAGCACTGCGAGGGACCATCGACCGCATCTGCGACATCCAGATCCGCTCGATCAACCTCTTCGTCATCGCCAAGGGCTTCGGGTCGACGCTGTTCTTCATCGTCATCGGGGTGGCGCTCGGCATCGAGGTGCTGTGGCCCAGCACCGACCGCGGGACTCTGAGCGGCTTCATCCTGGTGCTGCTCTACATGAAGGGACCGCTGGAGCATCTGATCGGCACCCTGCCCATCGTCAGCCGTGCCCAGGTCGCCTTCCGCCGGATCGCAGAGCTGTCGGCGGAATTCGCCTCGCCGGAACCGCATCTGCTGATGAAGGACGACGCCCGCCCGCCCGCGACGATCGACCGGCTGGAGCTGCGGAACGCCCGCTACGTCTATCCGCCGGCCGGTCCGGATGCGGAGCCCTTCGTGCTCGGCCCCGTCTCGCTGAGGGTCGGACGCGGCGAAATCCTGTTCATCGTCGGCGAGAACGGCTGCGGCAAGACCACGCTGATCAAGATGCTGCTCGGCCTCTACCCCCCTCACGAAGGGCAGATCCTGCTGGACGGACGGCCGGTGACGCCGGAGACGCGCGACGACTACCGCCAGCTGTTCACCACCATCTTCGCCGATTATTTCCTGTTCGACGACCTGATCCAGGCGAACGACAGCGTGCCGGAGGACGCCCAGGCCTATCTGGAACGGCTGGAGATCGCCCACAAGGTCAGCGTGGTGGACGGGGTGTTCAGCACCACCGACCTGTCCACCGGTCAGCGCAAGCGGCTGGCCCTGCTCCAGGCCTGGACGGAGAAGCGGCCGGTGCTGGTGTTCGACGAATGGGCCGCCGACCAGGACCCGACCTTCCGGCGGATCTTCTACACCGAACTGTTGCCGAGCCTGAAGGCGATGGGCAAGACCATCATCGTCATCTCCCACGACGACCGCTATTTCGACGTGGCCGACCATCTGCTCCGGCTGACCGCCGGCAAGGTCGTGGAGGATCGCCAGCCGGCGCTGTGACTGAGTCTGCAAGGAAAGCGGAACGGGAAAGGGGCGCAACCGGCCGGTTGCGCCCCTTATCCCTTGCCTGATCCGGCCGATCAGCCGGATTCCAGCATATCCATCAGCGCGCTCATCCGCGACAGCTTGCCGGGATCGGGCGCGGCCGGACGTTCGGCGACATGGGCCGCCAAAGCCCGCAAGCTGGCGTTGCCGAAGATCTGGCCGGGCGACAGGGCGATCCCGAAGTCGCACCGCAGACGGGCGATCAGTTGCACCGCCAGCAGCGAATGGCCGCCCAGCTCGAAGAAGTCGTCGTCCAGGCCGACCCGCTCGACCCGCAGCAGCTCCTCCCACAGGGCGGCCAGCCGACGCTCCAGATCCGTGGAGGGCGGTACATGGCTCCGCTGCCTCAACTCGGGCTGGGGCAGCGCCCGCCGGTCGAGCTTGCCGCTGGGCGTCAGCGGCAGCCGGTCCAGCCGGACCCAGAGGGTGGGGACCATATGGTCGGGCAGCCGCTCCCCCAGCCGCCGGCGCAGCAACGGCCAGAGGGCATCGCCTTGCCGGTCTTCCTCCGCGGCGGGGACGATATAGGCGCAGAGCTGCCCGCCACCGGGGCCTTCGACCGCGGCGACCGCCGCATCCCGGACTGCCGCCTCCGCCTGCAGCGCCGCCTCGATCTCCCCCAGTTCGATGCGCAGGCCGCGGATCTTCACCTGCTGGTCGATGCGGCCGAGATACTCGATCACGCCGTCCTCACGATGGCGGGCGAGGTCGCCGCTGCGGTAGAGCCGTCCGCCCGGCTCGCCGAAGGGATCGGGGACGAAGCGGTCGGCGGTCAGGCCCGGCTGGCGGTGATAGCCGCGCCCGACCCCGATGCCGCCGATGTGCAGTTCGCCCGCCACCCCCGGCGGCACCGGGCAGCCGCGGCCATCCAGGATGTAGAGGCGAAGGCCGGGCACCGGCCGCCCGGTCGGGATGTCGGCCGCGATGCCGTCCCAGCGATGGAAGGCGACGACGTCCGCGCATTCGGTCGGGCCGTAGCTGTTGTGGATGCGCGGCATCGACCCACCCCGCCTGTCCAGCCAGGGACGCAGCGCATCGGTGCGGATCGGCTCGCCGCCCAGGATCACGTCGCGCAGGGACTCCAGCTCCCCATCCCGTTCCAGCGCCACCAGCGGCTGGAAGGTGCTGGGGGTGGCGTTCAGCGCGGTGATGCCGTGCCGGGCGATCCACTCCAGAAGCTGTTGCGGGTCGTAGCCGTCGCCCGCCATGTGCAGCTGACCGCCGGTCAGGAGCGGTGCGAACAGGTTCTTCTGGGTCAGGTCGAAGGCGTGCGAACTCATCAGCAGCAGGCGGCTGCCGGCATCGAAGCCGACATGGTCGCAGTACCAGCGCATCAGGTTCACGAACCCGGCCTGCGTCACCCCGGCTCCCTTGGGCTGGCCGGTGGAGCCGGAGGTGTAGATCAGGTAGATCAGGTCGTCGGGCGTGCCGGCCGGCGGCAGGTCGTCGTCGGCGAAGGCCGCCAGCCGGTCCCGGTCGGCGTCGAGCCGGATCGCCGGCAGAGCGGTCGGCAAGGATATGCCGCCTTGCAACGCCTCCGAGGTCAGCAGCAGCGCTGCTCCGCCATCCTCCAGCATGTAGGCCAGACGCTGGGGCGGATAGCCGGGATCGAGCGGCAGATAGGCGGCGCCGGCCTTCAGAACCGCAAGAATGGCGACCACCAGCTCGGGAGAGCGTTCGAGCGCAATGGCGACCCGGTCGTCCGGCCCGATCCCCTCCGCGCGCAGCAGGCGGGCCAGCCGGTTGGCGCGGGCGTTCAAGTCACCATAGCTCAGGCTGCCGCCCGGATGGACCAGGGCGGTCGCTTCCGGCTTGCGGCGGACCTGGGCTTCGATGAGCTGATGCAGGCGCGGGATCGGAAGGGACGGGTGATTTGGATCGGTCAGGCCGCTCCACCTCTCCAGAACCTGGCGGCGGCGGTCGCCCTCCAGCAGTTCCAGCATTCCGACGCGGGTTTCGGCATTCGACGCCATGCGGTCCAGCAGTCCGCCGAACAGCTGTGACAGCTCCTCTGCATGACCGGCGTCGAAGTGGTCGCGCCGGTAGCCGAATGCAAAATCCAGCGCGCCGCCGGCCCGGACCGTCAGCGTCATCGCATAGTGGGTGTCATCGGCGGTTTCTGCGGAGCCGAACCTCAGGCTGTCGTCGGTCTGGTCCCTGATGGCCTCGTCGACCGGATAATTCTCGAACACGACGATGCTGTCGAACAGCGCCCGCGCACCGCCGCTGGTGCCGAGGCTGGCCCCGGCCCAGCGCTGCACCTCGTGCAGCGGCGTGTGCTCATGCTCGCGCAGTTCGAGGTTCCGCCGCTGCAGCCCGCGCAGCCACTCCCCGACCCGCTCGCCCGACGGCGGACGCTCCACCACCGGAAGCGTGTTGATGAACAGCCCGAGCGTCTCCTCGACCCCGGCAAGCTCCGCCGGACGCCCCGACACCGTCGCTCCGAACGCCACCGTCTCCTGACCGCCGTAGCGTTGCAGAAGCAGCGCCCACGCCCCCTGCACCAGCGTGCTCAGCGTCACCCGCTGCGCCTGCGCAAAGCCCTGCAGCCGCTGCGTCGCACCGCCATCCAGCCGCAGCCGCACCACGCCATGCCCCGCCTGCGGATCGCGGCAGGGCAGGCTGGCCGCCAGCAGCGTCGGCGCCTCCAGACCCGACAGGCGCCCGCGCCAGAACCGCTCCGACGCCGCTGCATCCTGCCGGCAGAGCCACGCGATGTAGTCGCGGTAACGGCCCGGCGCGCCGGTGACGGCCGCTCCCCGGTAGCGGCCCAGCGCCTCCGCCACCAGGCGCGCGCTGCTCCAGCCGTCCAGCAGCAGGTGATGGCTGGTCCACACCAGACGGTGCCGCCCCTGCCCAAGCCGGACCAGCAGAACACGCTGAAGCGGCGGACGCCCGAGCTCGAAGCCACGGGCACGGTCCTCCCGCGCCAGCCTCCCCAAAGCCTCCTCCAGCGTGTCACCGGCAAGCCCGATCTCCCGCCAGTCCAGCACCGACACCGCGTCGGGCACCCGCTCCCACACCGCCTGAAGCGGGGTCGACAGCGCGCCGCCCCACAGGAAGCCGGTGCGCAGCACCGCATGGCGGGACGTCACCCAGGCCCAGGCCGCGGCGAACCGCTCCTCCTCCAGGCCCTCGACCTCGACGGCGAGCTGCGTCACATAAGGGCTCTCGCCCTCCGCGGCGCCTTCCAGCGCGTGGAACAGCATGCCCTGCTGCATCGGGCTCAGCGGATAGAGGTCCTCCAGCTCGCGCGCCGGCAACGCCAGGGTGTCCAGCTGCCCCTGCGTCAGACCCGCAAGCGGAACGTCCGACGGCGTCAGCCCGCCCGCCGACGCCTCGCAATGCGCCACCAGTGCCCGCAGCTCCTCCGCATAGGCCGAAGCCAGCCCCTCCACCACCGCCGGCGCCAGGACGGACCGGCTGTAGCTCCAGTCGAACACAAGCTCCCCGTCATAGACCCTGCCGTCGATGCCCAGCCAATTGCCGAGCGGAGCGTCGGGATCGAGACGGGCTCCCGCCGGCTCGTCGGCCGGGACGAAGCGGGCCTGGGCATCGAAGCTGCCGTCGAACTGGCCGAGATAGTTGAAGGTCACCCGCGCCTCGGGCAGCGCCCGCAGCACCGCTTGGCTCTCCGCGTCGCCGAGATGGCGCAGCACGCCGTAGCCAAGGCCGTTGGCCGGCACCGCCCGAAGCTGTTCCTTCACCGCCTTGATCGCCGCGCCGGGCTCCCCGCAGGGGTGCAGATGCACCGGATAGGCGGTGGTGAACCAGCCGACGCTGCGGCTGAGGTCCATCCCCGCCACAAGCTCCTCGCGGCCATGCCCCTCCAGTTGCACCAGCGCCGAGCCCGCGCCGCTCCACCGGCACAGAACCCGCGCCAGCGCCGTCAGCAGCAGGTCGTTCACCCGCGTCCGGTAGGCCGCAGGCGCCGACGACAGCAGCCGCTTCGTCCAGCCCGCATCCAGCCGCGTCCGCGCAACCGCCGACTTCGCAACCGTCAGCGCATCGGCCGGCACCGGCTCCACCACGCCCGGCAGCCCGGCCGGAGCATCCCCCAGGCTGTCGCGCCACCAGGACAACTCATTCCGCAGCGCTTCGCTCGCGGCGTGGCTGCGCAGGGCCTCGCCCCAGGATTGGAAGGACGCCGTCTTGGCCGCAAGCGCCACCGGCCCGCCCCGCTCCAGCTGGGTGCAGGCCAGCTGCAGATCCTCCAGCAGCACGCGCCAGGACACGCCGTCCACCACCAGGTGATGGATCGCCAGCAGCAGGCGTTGGCAACCGTCATCCCCGCGCTCGACCAGCAGGGCGCGCAGCAGCGGGCCATGCTCCAGCTCCAGGCTGCGCTGGGCCTCCTCGCACAGCCGCTCCTGTGCCGTGGCATCGGCGGCGGAGCGCTGCCACAGCAGCAGCGGCAGCGCAGCGGGCGCCAGATGCTCCGCGCGTCCATCCGTCGCGAAGACCAGCCGCAGGGCGTCGTGATGGGCGACCAGGGCCGCCAGCGCACGCTCCAGCAGCGCCGGATCGACGGGCCGGCGCAGGCGCAGCAGCACGGACTGGTTCCAGTGGCTGCGGTTGGGGATCGCCTCCTCGAAGAACCAGCGCTGGATCGGCGTCAGCGCCAGCGCGCCGGTGACGAGGCCCTGCTCGGCTGTCGGAGCCGCTGTGGTGTCGCTGCGGGCGGCACGGGCGAGCGCCTCCAGGGTCTGATGCTCGAAGACGTCGCGCGGGGTGAAGGACAGGCCGTGGCGACGGGCGCGGCTGACCAGCTGGATGGAGAGGATGGAGTCGCCGCCCAGCTCGAAGAAATTGTCGGTGACGCCGACGCTCTCCAGCCGCAGCAGCTCGCACCACAAGGCCGCCAGGGCGCGCTCGGCCTCGCTGCGCGGAGCCACCTGGGCCGCCGACGAGACCACCTCCGGCTCCGGCAGGGCCTTGCGGTCGAGCTTGCCGTTGGGGGTCAGCGGCAGCCGCTCCAGCACCAGGATGTGGGACGGAACCATGTAGTCCGGCAGCGCCGCCTTCAGCCCGGCGCGCAGCCGCTCGACGAAGCCGTCATCCGTCCGAGCCGCCGGCACGACATAGCCGACCAGCCGCTTGCCGGAGCTGCCGTCCCGTGCCACCACCGCCGCCTCGCGCACGCCCTCCTGCGCCCGCAGCCGGGCCTCCACCTCGCCCAGCTCGATGCGGAAGCCGCGGATCTTCACCTGATGGTCGATGCGGCCGACATACTCGATCACCCCGTCCGCCCGCTGGCGCACGAGGTCGCCGGTGCGGTAGAGCCGGCCGCCGTCCCCGGCGAACGGATCGGCCACGAAGCGCTCCGCCGTCAGGCCGGGGCGGTTCAGGTAGCCGCGCGCCAGACCGGACCCGCCGAGATACAGCTCGCCGACCGCTCCGGCCGGCAGCGGGTTCAGCGAGCCGTCGAGCACCAGCGCCCGACGCTCGCCGATGGTGCGGCCGATGGGGGCGGTTCCGGCCTGCCCCTTTCCGCCGGCCTTCCAGACCAGCGGAGTGATCACTGCCTCGGTCGGCCCATAGGCGTTGAAGACAGCGTCGACCCAGCCGGCAAGACGGCCGGCGAGCGACAGGTCCCAGGCCTCGCCACCGAGGATACAGGCGCGCAGACGATGGCCGGGCATGGCTGCCGAGAGAGCCTCGGCATGGTGGGCGAGATAGGCCGGCGGCAGGTCGGCGACGGTGACGCCGTCGCGCCGGATCAGCGCCGCCAGCCGTTCCGGCGTGGAATCGGCCATGGCGCCGAGAACGACGCCGGCCCCGGCCAGCAGGGGCATCAGGATCTGTTCGCTCGCGGCATCGAAGCCGAAAGAGGCGAAATGCAGCAGCTGGTCCCCGGCAGTCATCCCGTAAGCCTCGGCCGCAGCCAGACAGTGGCGGGCGAGCGCCCCGTGGGAGACCATGACGCCCTTGGGCGTCCCGGTCGAACCGGAGGTGTAGATCAGATAGGCCAATGCCGTGTCCAGCGGCGCCGGAGGAGTGCCCTCGGCCTCCGGCCCGTCCACACATGCCCCGTCGGTGTCCAGCGTCAGGCAGGTCAACCCGGCCGGCACCGACCCAAGCACGCTGTCCTGTGCCAGCATCAGAATCATGCCGCTGTCGGCGATCATACCCGCCAAACGGTCGCGGGGAAGCCGGGGATCGAGCGGCACATAGCCCCCGCCCGCCTTCAAAATCGCCAGCAGGGCGACCACCATGGCGGGCGACGGCTCGACCGCCAGCCCAACCCGGACATCCGGTCCGACACCCAGCGCGCGGAGCCGCCGGGCCAACCGGTCCGACCGGTCCTTCAAGGCACCGAAGGTCACCGGCCGTCCATCGGCCACCAGGGCGACGGCTTCGGGAGTCTCCGTCGCGCGGACATCGAACTGCGTCGCGGGCGACAGGCCGGCCCCCGGAATCGTCCATGCGGACAGGGCAGGCGTGGCGTCCGCGCGGTCGTCGGCCGTCAGGCGGATGGTGGCGAGGGAACCACCCTCCTCCGCGGCGAAGGCGGCGAGGATGCGCCGGTAATCCTCCGCCATCGCGGCGATCCGCTCCGCCGCAAAACGGCCGGCAGCGTAGCGCAGATCGCAGCGAATGCACCCACCGTCATCCTCCTCGACCTCGAGCGACAGGTCGAACAGGGCGACGCGGGGACCGCCGGGCAGGGGCTTGATCGTCAGCCCGGCGATCCGATCCAGCGCCGACAGCCGGCGATGCTGATGGTTGAACATCACCTGGAACAGCGGATTGCGGTCGAGCCGGCGTTCCGGCTTCAGGGCGTCCACCAGATGCTCGAAGGGCAGATCCTGGTTGGCCTGGGCGTCGGCCGACCGGCCGCGGACCTGCGCCAGCACCTCATGCAGTCCGAGCCCGCCATGCAGGTCCGCACGGACGACCAGACTGTTCACGAACAGGCCGATCAAGCGCTCGGTCTCGGCACGGTGACGCCCGGCGACCGGCACCCCCACCCGCAAGTCACCCTGCCCGGTGTGGCGGCAAAGCAGAATCAGAAAGGCTGCCAGCAGAAGATTGGCGACGGTCGCCCCCTCCTTGCCCGCCACGCTGCGCAGCCGGACGGTCAGGGCATCGTCGAGGAGGATCGGGATGCCGGCCTCGCGCCGGTCATGCCCCTGCTGGCCATCCCCGACATCCTCTTCGTCGCGCGGAAGCATCAGCTCCGGCTGCTCGTCGCCGAGCAAGCCACGCCAATGATCCAGTTGGCGGGCGCCTTCGCCGCTGCGCAGGAGCCGGTCCTGCCACAACGCATGGTCGGCATACTGGATCGGCAGCGCGTGAAGCCCGGCGTCCCGCCCCTCCCGCCGGGCGGCATAGAGGGCGGCGAACTCCTCCACCAGCCGGTTCACCGACCAGCCATCGGCGGCGATGTGGTGGAGCGTCAGAAAAAGCGCATGCTCCTCCTCGGCCAGCCGCACCAGCCGCAGGCGGACCGGCGGTGCCGCTTCCAGGTCGAAGGGAGTCGCAGCGGTTTCTTCTGCCAGGACTTTCAGCCGGACGTCCCGTTCCGCCGGCGCCAGGGCCGACAGGTCGGTCCAGCCGATGTCCGGCGGAACGGCGGGATGGACACGCTGCTCCGCCTCGCCGTCGCGGGCCGGGTAGCTGGTACGCAGCACCTCATGCCGGGCCAGGATATCGGCGAAGGCGCCGGCAAGCGCCTCCCGGTCGAGGTGGCCGGTCAGGCTCAGGCCGATCGGGATGTGGTATGCCCGGCTGCGGCGGTCGAGCTGCCAGAGAACCCACAGCCGCCGCTGAGCATGGGACAGCGGCAGCCGGTCCGGCCGGCGGCCCGACAGGATCGGCAGCCGGGCGAAGGATATTCCCGTCTCGGCGAGGCGCCGGAGGAACTCCTCCTGCCGGTCGGCGGGCAATGCGTCGAGGCGCCGGGCGATCCGGTCGAGCGCGTCGGCCGGTTGCCGCGCCGGTTCGTGCTGGACGGGCGTGGTCATTGCGCGGCCTCCGGCGGCATGGCCTCGAGATCGGCTTCGAGGTCGGACAGCAGGGCGTCCATGCGGCCGATCTCCTCCTCGTCAGCGCCGTCCGCCTTTTCCCGGTCGATCCGTGCCGCCAGCGCAGCGAGGGTCGGCGCTTCGAACAGGGTGCGCAGGGGCAGATCCACGGCGAGGCCGTCGCGGATCTGTGCCGCCACCCGCGCCGCCAGCAGCGAGTGGCCGCCGAGCGCGAAGAAGTTGTCGGCGGCGCCGACACGCTCCACCCCCAGGATCGCGCGCCACACCTCCGCCAGCGCATGTTCGGTCGCCGTGGATGGTGGAACATGCACGACGCCGGCATCCGCCTCCGGCTCCGGCAGGGCCTTGCGGTCGAGCTTGCCGTTGGGGGTCAGCGGCAGCCGCTCCAGCACCAGGATATGGGCCGGAACCATGTAGTCCGGCAGATCACGGCCGAGATGCTCCCGCAACCGCCGCGGCAGCTCCGCTTCGGCAGCGGCGGCGACATAGCCGACCAGCCGCTTGCCGGAGCTGCCGTCCCGCGCCACCACCACCGCGTCCCGTACCGCCGGATGCCCGCGCAGCGCAGCCTCGATCTCGCCAAGCTCGATTCGCAGGCCGCGGATCTTCACCTGATGGTCGATGCGCCCGACATACTCGATCACCCCGTCGCCGCGACGGCGCGCCAGATCGCCCGTCCGGTACATCCGTCCGCCGTCCCCGGCGAACGGATCGGCCACGAAACGCTCCGCCGTCAGCCCGGCCCGCCGATGGTAGCCGCGCGCCAGGCCGGCGCCGGCGATGTAAAGCTCGCCGACCGCCCCTGCCGGCAGCGGGTTCAGGCACTCGTCCAGCACATAAAGCCGCAGATTGTCGATCGCCACGCCGATCGGCACACTGCCGCCCGCTCCGGCCTCCCCGGCCCCGCCCGATCGGCAGGTCCAGTGGCTGACATCGATCGCCGCCTCCGTCGGGCCGTACAGGTTGTACAGCCCCACCCCGGGCAGCCGGGCGAACAGCCGGTCCTGCAATGCCGCAGGCAGCGCCTCGCCGCTGCACACCACCCGGCGCAGGCAGGTGCACTGCTCCACCCCCGGCTCCTCCAGGAAGGCCTGCAGCATGGAGGGCACGAAATGCAGCGTGTCGATCGACTGCTCGCGGATCAGCGCCACCAGCCGGGCCGCGTCGCGGTGCGCGCCAGGAGCCGCCACCACCAGATGCGCCCCCACCATCAGCGGCCAGAAGAACTCCCAGACCGAGACGTCGAAGCCGAACGGCGTCTTCTGCAGCACCCGCTCGCCCGGCGCCAGCCCGTAGGCCTTCTGCATCCAGGCCAGCCGGTTCAGCAGGGCGCCATGGCTGTTGCCCGCCCCCTTGGGCGTGCCGGTGGAGCCCGAGGTGTAGATCAGGTAGGCGAGGTTGTCCGGCTGCAGCCCGGAGACCGGCGGCGTGTCCGGCAGCCCGGCGGTGTCCTCGGCGTCGAGCAGCAGCAGGCGCACGGCCTGGGGCACCACCCCGCCGCCCAGCCGGCCGGCAAGGTGGCTTTGGGTGAGCAGCAGGGCGATGCCACCGTCCGCAGCCATGGCCTTGAGACGGGCCGGCGGCAGTTCCGGGTCGAGCGGCAGATAGGCGCCGCCGGCCTTCATCACCGCCAGCAGGCCGACGACCAGCTCCAGCGAGCGCTCCGCGGCGACGCCGACCGTCACCTCCGGCCCGACGCCCAGCGCCTGCAGCCGGTGGGCCAGCCGGTTCGCCTGCGCCTCCAGCTCGGCATAGCTCAGCGTCCGCCCGCCGAAGCTCACCGCCGGAAGACCGCCATGCACACCAGCCTGACCGGAGATCAGCTCGGGAACAAGCGGACCGGCCGGATGACGGGGGGTGGGCAGCACCTCCGGCCAGTCGGCGGCGTCGAGGACCGGCAGATAGCCCAGCGTCACCGTGGGCGCCTCGACCACGCCGTGGAGGATACGCTCCAGATGGCTGCGGAAGCGCTGGACCGTCGCCTCGTCGAACAGGTCGGTGGCATGGATCAGGGTCGCACGCAGGGAGCCATCGGCCTGCTCCTCGCTGTGCAGCGACAGGTCGAACTGGGCGGCGTGGTGAAGCCGCGGATACTCGGCGATGTCCAGGCCAGGCAGGTGGCGCAGCGCGTCGGAACGCGGCCGGCTGTGGCTGGCCATCACCTGGAACAGCGGGTTGCGGTCGAGGCTGCGGTCGGGTTGCAGGACCTCCACCAGGGCGTCGAAGGGCAGCTCCTGGTTGGCCTGGGCCGCCAGGACTTCATCGCGCACATGGGCCAGGAAGCGGTCGAAGGGCAGGCGCCCGTCGGGTTCGATGCGCAGGACCTGGGTGTTGGCGAAAAAGCCGATCAGCCCTTCCAACTCGACCCGTCCGCGGTTGGCGGTCGGCACGCCGATCCGCAGATCGGATTGGCCGCCGTGGCGGTGCAACAGGGCGGCGAAGGCGGCGAGCAGGACCATGAAGAGGCTCGCCCCCTGTTCCCGCCCGACGGCGACCAGACCGGCAACCAGGGAGGCATCCAGTTGGAACTCCACCGCCGCGCCGCGATGGCTCTGCATCGGCGGGCGCGGACGGTCGGCCGGCAGATCGAGCGCCGGCTGTTCGCCGCCCAGCCGCCCCCGCCAATGGTCGAGCTGCCGACGCGCTTCGGCGCCCTCCATCCAGCGCTCCTGCCATGCGGCATAGTCGGCATATTGGAGCGGCGGCGGCGGCAGTGCCACCGGCTGGCCGGCCGCCAGCAGCGCATAGGTTTGGGCGATCTCATCCACCAGGACGTTCATCGACCAGCCGTCGGAGATGATGTGGTGCATCGCCAGGGACAGCGCATGCTTGTCCCCGCCCGGCAGGCGGAACAGCCGCAACCGCAGCAGCGGCCCCCGTTCCAGGTCGAAGGGACGGGCTGCCTCGCCGCGCAGCCGGCTTTCCAGCAGCGCGGCGTCTTCCAGCGCCTCGACCGTCCAGTCGAAGGCGGGATCCGCGTCGATGACCTGCCGGGGCTCGCCGCCCCGATCGATGAAGCGGGTGCGCAGTGTCTCGTGCCGCATGGACACCAGCGCGAAGGCCCGCCGCAGGCTTTCGCTATCGAGCCGGCCGCGCAGGCGGAGCGCCGTCGAGATGGTGTAGGCCGTGCTGGCAGGGTCGAGGCGCCACAGGAACCACAGGCGGCGCTGGGTGGAGGACAGGGACAGGCTGTCGCCACGCGGCACGGCGGGTATCGCCGCCTCTTCCGGCACGACCTGCGGCTCCGCGGCCGGGGCCGGGGCTGGAACCGGAGCGCTGCCTTGCGCCCGGGCATCCAACAGGACGGCGAGCGCGCGGATGCTCTGCGCCTCGAACAGCTGTTTCGGGGTGAACTTCAATCCTTGCTTGCGGGCGCGGGCGATCAGCTGCAGGCTGAGAATCGAATCGCCGCCCAGGGCGAAGAAGCTGGCGCCGACATCCACCGCCTCACGCTTCAAGACCTCGGTCCAGATGCGGGCGAGGCGTTGCTCCGTCTCCGTCATCACGTTTTGAGGCGCCGGTTCGGCGGCGGCCGGGACCGGCAGGGCCTTGCGGTCCGGCTTGCCGTTGGCGGTCAGCGGCAGGCGGTCCAGCGTCACCCAATGGGCCGGGACCATGTGATCCGGCAGCAGGCCCGCAGCCGTCTCGCGCAGGGCCGCGATATCGGGCTTTGCGGCGGAAGGCACGCAATAGGCGATCAGCTGCCCGGCGGCCGGGCCATGGTCGGCGGTGCCGGCGACCACCAGCACGTCCGCCAGTCCGGGCAGGGACTTCAGGATCAGGGCGACCTCTCCGGGCTCGACGCGGTGGCCGCGGATCTTCACCTGATCGTCGAGGCGGCCGACGAACTCCAGAACTCCGTCCCGGCGCAGGCGGACACGGTCGCCGGTGCGGTAGAGCCGGTCGCCCGGCCGGCGCGGCTGCGGATCGGGAACGAAGCGGGCCGCGGTCAGGGCCGGCTGGCCGAGATAGCCGTCGGCAAGGCTGTCGCCGCCGAGGTACAGCTCGCCGACGGCCCCGGGAAGCGCCGGCTCCAGGTCGGCGTCGAGCACGCAGGCGCGGACATCCGCCAGCGGCAGGCCCAGCGGAACGACAGGCGGCACGGCTGCCGGAATCTCGTGGGTGAGGACGCCGACCGTCGTCTCGGTCGGGCCATAGTGGTTGAGGACGCGCAGGCCCGGCCGCAACCGCCGCACCCGTTCCACCAGCCCGCCGTCGCAGGCCTCTCCACCCAGGACCAGCAGATCCCGCGGCAGCACGTCGGCGGCGCGGTCGGCATGGAGCAGGCCGCGCAGATGGCTCGGCACGATCTTCAGGACCCCGGCGCCGCACGCTGCCATCCAGCCGGCGAAGCGGTCGGCATCGCGCGCGGTGGCGTCGTCGGCCAGATGCAGGGCGCCGCCGTGGCAGAGCGCGCCGAACAGCACCGTGTGCCCCAGGTCGGCGGCGACGGTCGAGGCCATCGCCATGGAGGTGCCCTTCGGCACGGCCAGACGCTCCAGAACGCCGCACAGATAGCTCCCGAGCGCGCCGTGGCTGACGACGACCCCCTTGGGTTCGCCGGTCGAGCCGGAGGTGTAGATGACGTAGGCCGGAAGCGCTCCGGCCGGGACCGGGCCGTCGAAGCGGTCCGGCCTTGCCGCGATGTGCGGACCGTCGAGGTCGAGGCAAGGCAGCCCGGTCGCCTGCGCGGCGGCCGATGTCGCCCCCGCCGCGACGGCACGGCGGGCACCGCTGGACAGGGCGAGGCGGCGCAGCCGCTCCGCCGGCTGGAACGGATCGAGCGGCACATAGGCGGCTCCGGCCTTCATGACGCCGAGCAGCGCGGCGATCAGGCCGCAGGAGCGCTCGAAACACAACAGCACCCGGTCGCCCGGCCGGACGCCGGCTTCGCGCAGCTCGTTCGCCAGCCGGTTGGCAAGGCCGTCCACCTCACGCACGGTGAGCGTCCGCCCGTTGTCGCACACCGCGACGGCTTCCGGATCGGCCGCGACACGGGCGTTCCACAGCTCCAGCACGCCCGGCGCCGGATCGCGCCGGCTGACGGCCTCGCCGGCCGGAGCGCAGCCTTGCGGACGCAGGCGCCAGAGCGGGGCGTCGGGCTGGCGCAGGACGGCATCCAGCAGACCGCGATAGTCGGCGACCAGACCCTCCACGCTCGCGACGTCGAACAGGTCGCGGGCATAGGTCATCGAGCCGTGCAAATCCTCCGGGGCATCGGCGATATCCAGCGCCAGGTCGAAATGGGCGCCCAGGAACTCGGTCGGTTCGGGCGCCAGCGCCAGCCCCTCCGGTGCCGGCAGGGTGGAGGTGTCGAAGCCGTAGTTGAACTTCACCTGGAACAGCGGGTTGTGGCTGAGGCGGCGTTCGGGCTGGAGCGCCTCGACCAGCTGTTCGAAGGGCAGATCCTGATGCGCCTGGGCCTCCAGCGCGGTGTCGCGCAGCCGGGCCAGCAGGGTGCCGAAGCCCTCGCGGCTGTCCAGCCGGCTGCGCAGGACCAGGGTGTTGACGAAGAAGCCGACCACCCCTTCCGTCTCTTTGCGGTTGCGGTTGGCGAAGGGCACGCCGACCCGCAGGTCGGTCTCGCCGCTATGATGCATCAACAGCAGCTTGAAGGCGGCCAGCAGCAGGACGAAGGGGGTCACGCCGCGGGCCTGGGCCAGCGCCTTCAGGTCGCGGCTGCGCCGCCCGCCCAGCCGGAAGGCCACCGTGCCGCCATGGGCGCCCAGCACCGCCGGACGCGGCCGGTCGAACGGCAGCGACAGGACCGGGTGCTCGGTGCCGAGCCGGTCGCGCCAGTAGGCGAGCTGCCGGTCGCGCTCCCCGGCCTCCAGCCAGTCGCGCTGCCACTGGGCGTAATCGGCATACTGGACCGGCAGCGCCGGCAGGTCGGGCGGGCATCCGGCCCGCAGGGCGTCGTAGCTGCTGGCGAATTCCGCCAGGAAGCGCTCCACCGACCAGCCGTCGGCGACGATGTGGTGCAGGGTGACCAGCAGCAGATGCTCCGCCGCCGCCAACCGCACCAGCGTCAGCCGCAGCAGCGGCCCGGTGCCGAGGTCGAAGGGGGCCAGCGCCTCCTCGCGCACCAGATCCCGTGCGCGCGCCTCGCGTTCGGCAGGGGCAAGCGCCGACAGGTCGATGGCGGCGAGCACCGGCGCCAGCCGGGGATGGATGACCTGGACGGGCTGGCCGTCATGCTCGGCGAAACTGGTGCGCAGCGCCTCGTGCCGGTCCGACAGATGGGCGAACACCGCCTCCAGCAGGACGGGGTCGAGCGGCCCGGTCACCCGGATGGCGCCGGGAATGTTGTAGGCCGCTCCGCCGGGGTCCATCCGCCAGAGGAACCACAGCCGCTGCTGCGCATAGGAGAGCGGCAGCGGCGCCGACCGGTCGGCGCGGGGAATCGGAAGCCGGGTATGGATGTCGATGCCCTTGGCGGCCAGAACGGCGGCGAGCGCCCGGCGCTGGCTGTGCGACAGACCGTCGAGGGAGATGGCCGGGACGGTCGGCTGGGACGGAGTGGACGGGCTGCGGGTCATCGGGCGGTCCCCGTATTGGCACTGTCTGTATTGGCGCCGCCGGTCAGGGCGGCATCCGCGAGCGCGTTCAGTTCGACCTCCGACAGGCCTTCGATGGCCTTCAGCGCGGCGGTCAGCTCGTCTTCGATGGCGGATGCGGCGGCCGGCTGGGCGGCGGCACGCCGCTCCTCCACCCGGCGGGCAAGGCTCCGCAGGACGGGCGCCTCGAACAGGGCGCGGATGTCCAGCGTCACCCCCAGATCGGCCGCGATGCGCGAGGCCACCTGGGTCGCCAGCAGCGAATGGCCCCCCAATTCGAAGAAGTCGTCGTCCAGGCCGACACGGGTGAGGCCAAGCACCTCCGCCCAGATGGCGGCCAGCGCCTGCTCCACCGGGCTTTCCGGCGGGACATGGGCGGCGGCGGTCACCTGCATGGGCTGGTCATGGTCGGCCAGCCGGTCGCGGTCCAGCTTGCCGTTGACGGTCAGCGGCAGCCGGTCGACGCGCAACAGCTGGGAGGGCACCATATGCGCCGGCAGGCTGCCGCGCAGGGCGGACAGCAGGTGCGGCGCGAAGGACCGCCGCTGCCGGGCGAGCAGAGGGTCGCTGCACTGCGCGCGCCAGCCGCCGGCAGTCGCCGGTTCGGACACCGCCGGGGAACGCTCCAGCCGCGCCGGATCGAAGATCTCCACGTCGAAGCGGCCGTCCGCATCGCCGGCACCGTCCGGACCGACGCTCCAGCCGATGCGGGCGCGGTAGCCATGCGCCTCGGCGAGCGCCCGGTAGGCGTCGGGATCGGCGCCGGCGGGGTCCAGCCGGTCGATCCGCTCCCGCAATGCGTCTGCCGCGGGCGAGGATGCGGCGGACATCGCCGTCCAGGCGGCGAGGTCGCGGGCGAGCCGGCGGTTGGCGATCCCGGCGATCCGCAGGCCGGCGGGCCGCTCCTCCGCCAGCAGGCGGTCGAGGCGGGGCAGGTCTTCCCCGGCCTCGCGCCAGCCGCCGGCCGGCGCCACCTCCTCCGCACCGATGTGCAGGACGGCGTCGAAGCGGTAGCGGGTCAGCTCGTTGTCGGCCCGGCCGCGGCGCAGGTCGATGTCGATGCGGCCGATCCCCGGAATCCGGCCGCGCAGGGCGGCAAAGAAGCCGGGGGCGAGCAGCAGTTCGCCGTCCTCGGCCGTGGCGCGGACCACGCGGGCGCGCAGCTGGGCGGGGCTCGCCTGCGCCTCCGCCCGCCAGAGCGCCACCGACGCATGGAACAGCGGCTGGAGATGCAGCGGCCGCAGATCACCCAGGAAGATGCGCCCGCCCGGCCGCAAGGCCCGGACCGCTCCCTCCAGCACGCGCAGCAGATAGTCGCCGTCAGGAAAATACTGGGCGACGGAGTTGATGACGACGGTGTCGTAGCCGCCTTCCTCCACCCCGGCGAAATCGGTGGCCTCGCGCCGGCTGAGCCGGACATGGGCCAGTTCCGGCCTCCCGGCCGCCCAGGCGCCAAGATCGGCGATGGCCTGTGCCGAGAAGTCGGTTCCATGATAGACGGCGCAGTGCGGCGCCACCGCCTGGGTCAGCAGACCGACGCCGCAGCCGATCTCCAACAGCCGTTCGGGGGCCAAGGCCAGGATGCGCGCGACTGTGGCATCCAGCCATTCCCGCATCTGCGCCTCGGGGATCGGCCGGTCGTCGTAGCTGTCGTTCCAGCCGGTGAAGCCCGGTCCTGCCGCAGCGTCCGCGCGCGAATAGGTGCCGTCGAACACCGTGTTCCACTGCCCGACCAGCTCGCCGCTCACCTCCTCCGGCCGGTCGCGCAGGGCCGCCTCGTCGGCGACGGCATAGGCGACGAGACGGCGGTCGGCCGCATCGCCGCGCAGCAGCACGGCGGCGTCGGCGACGGCGGGCTGGCGGCGGATCGCCGCCTCGATCTCGCCCGGCTCGATGCGGAAACCGCGCAGCTTGATCTGCTGGTCGGCCCGGCCGAGATACTCGACCCGGCCATCGGGCCGAAAGCGCGCGAGATCGCCGCTGCGGTAGAGGCGCCCACCCGGATCGCCAAAGGAACCGCCGAAGGGATCGGCGACGAAACGCCCTGCGGTCAGGCCGGGACGGTTCAGATAGGCCCGCGCCAGCCCGGCTCCGCCGACATGGATCTCACCCGCCACGCCGGGCGGCACCGGCTGGAGATGCCGGTCGAGGAAGTACCAGCGCAGGTCGCCGAGCGGCATGCCGACCGGGGCACCGGCTTCCGGCTGGTCGGTTACCTCGCCGGGCTTCGGCAGGTCGGCCATGGCAAGCAGGCGATGGGTGACATGGACGGTGGTCTCGGTGATGCCGTACATGTTGACCAGCAGCGGACGGCTGTCGCCGAAATGCTCGAACCAGCCGCGCAGGCTCTCCATCTCCAGCGCTTCGCCACCGAACACCACCAGCCGGAGTGACAGGGAGTCGCGCGGCGAGCCCAGAGCCACCGGCACCAGCTGCCGGAAGGCGGACGGCGTCTGGTTCAGCACCGTCACTCCCTCGTCCCGCAGCAGGGCGAAGCAGTCGGCCGGCGACCGGCTGGTGTAGTAGGGCACCACCAGCAGCCGCCCGCCATGCAGCAGGGCGCCGAAGATTTCCCAGACCGAGAAGTCGAAGGCATAGGAATGGAACAGCGCCCAGACGTCGTGCCGGTCGAAGCGCATGTCGGGCGGGCAGGCATCGAACAGCCGCAGCACATTGGCATGGGTGACAGCCACGCCCTTCGGCTGGCCGGTGGACCCCGACGTGTAGATGCAGTAGGCGAGCGATCCGGCCCGGCCCAGGTCCGGTGGCGGTCCATCCGGCGGCGGTCCGTCCGGCGCGTCGGGCTCCTCGCCGACGCAGATCGCCTGCACACCATCGGCCAGCGGCAGCTTGCCGCGCAGATGGGCCTGGGTGACGACCAGCCCGATGCCGCTGTCGGCCTGCATGTAGAGCAGCCGGTCGGCGGGATAGGAGGGGTCGAGCGGCAGATAGGCGCCGCCCGCCTTCAGGATGCCGAGCATGCCGACGATCAGGTCGAAGGAGCGCTCCGCCGCCAGCCCGACCAGCCGGTCCGGCCCGACGCCGAGCCCGCGCAGCTGCCGCGCCAGCCGGTCGCTGCGGCGGTCGAGCTCGCCATAGCTCAGGGTCAGGCCATCGCAGGTCACGGCCGGGGCATCGGGATGCCGGTGCGCTTGGGCCGCGATGCGGGCATGTAGGCCGGGGGCGTCGGCCGGAAGCGGTGCCGGACGGCGGGCGATGTTGCGGACGGGGGCGTTCCAGCCGGCGACCAGCGCCGCCGTCTCCGCCGCATCCATCAGCGGCAGGCAGGTGACCGGCAGCGCCGGGTCGGCGACGATGCCGCGCAGCAGGGTCAGCCAGTGCCGCGCCATCCGCTCCACGCTTTCCGGCTCGAACAGGTCGAGGCTGTAGGTGAAGAAGGCGCCGAGCCGGCCGGTCCCGTCCGGTCCGGCCCGCTCGGTGGTGTGCAGGATCAGGTCGAACTGGGTGGCGAGCTGCAGATGCTCGACGGACTCCACCCGCAGGCCCGGCAGCCGGTCGAGACCGTCCAGCCGCTGCCACTGGTGGTCGTAGGCGGCCTGGAACAGCGGATGGTGGGCAAGGTCGCGCTGGGGCTGCAACTCCTCCACCAGCCGGTCGAAGGGCAGATCCTGGTTGGCCTGGGCGTCGAGCGCCGCCTCGCCGATCCGGCGGAGCAGCGCGTCGAAGGCGGGATCGTCCGACAGGTCGGCGCACAGCACCACCATGTTGACGAAGAAGCCGATCAGCCTTTCGCTGTCCACGCTGCGCCGGTTGGCCAGCGTGCAGCCGACGCGGATGTCGTCCTGGCCGGAATAGCGGTGCAGTAATGCCGCGTAGCTGGCGAGCAGCAGGGTCGGCAGCGTCACCCCCATCCGCCGCGCCAGCGCACGCAGGCCGGTGGCGAGCCCGTCGTCGATGGCGCAATGGACCGCCGCCCCGCGCTGGCTGCCGCCGGCGGAGCGCGGACGGTCGGCCGGCAGGTCCAGCACCGGCTGTCGGTCGCCCAGCCGGCCGGCCCAATAGGCGAGCTGGCGTGCCCCCTCCCCCGCCTCCAGCAGGTCGCGCTGCCAGCGGGCGACGTCGGCATACTGGACGGCCAGTGCCGGCAGCTCGGGCGCCCTGCCCTCGCAGCCGGCGGCATAGGCCTCGCCGAACTCGTCGAGCAGGACGTTCATCGACCAGCCGTCGGCGATGGCGTGATGCAGGGTGACCTGCAGATGATGGTCGTCGGCGTCGCAGGCGATCAGCTGCACCCGCATCAGCGGGCCGTCCACCAGATCGAAGGGCGCGCGGACCTCCTCCTCCAGCAGGCGGCGCAGCGCGGCTTCGCGGTCCCCGTCGCCGGACAGATCGGCGAGACGGACGGCGACCGGCAGCGTTCCGGCGGGCCGCACAAGCTGAACCGGCCGGCCGGCCTCCTCGCGGAAGACGGTGCGCAGGCTCTCGTGGCGACCGACCAGCACGTCGACCGCCGCCTGGACGAGATCGCGTCGCAGCGGCCCGCGCAGTTGGACCCGCCCGGAAATGGTGTAGCCGCAGTCCCGCGGGTCGAGCTTCCAGTTGAACCACATGCGGGCCTGGGCCGCCGACGGTTCGGCGATGCGCTCCGTCCCGCCTGTCTGCGGCGACGCCGCCCGGAGCATGGCGGGGACGGCGTTGGACAGCCGGCCGGCAAACTCCGCCAACGTCGGATGGCGGAACAGGTCGGCGACGTCGGCCGCCAGTCCGCAGCGCTCGCGCAGCCGGGCGACCACCTGCACCACCGACACGGAATTGCCGCCCAACGCGAAGAAATGGGCCCCGGCATCGGTGACGGCGGTTCCCAGCACCTCCGCCCAGACCGTGGCGACCTCGCATTCCCGCCCCGTCAGGGGACGGGGAGCGGTGTCCGCGGCCGAAGCCGCCGCTCCCCGGCGCTGGACATGAAAGGCCGGCAGTTCGCCCGCGTCGAGCAGGGACCGGCAGGCGGAGCGTTGCAGCTTGCCGCTGGAGGTCTTGGGCAGGGCGCCCGGCTCCAGCAGGGCGACCAGCGCCGGCGCCTCCTGGCAGGCGTCGGCCACCGCGGCGGCGATGGCGCCGCACAGCGCCTCCGGCGTCACCAGCTTCAGCACCGTCCTGCCGATCTCGGCGGCGATGCCGATCCCCTCGCGGCCATCCTGCTCGACGGCGAAGGCGGCGACCCGCCCCTTGCGGACGACCTCGACCTCTTCCTCGACGCTGCGCTCCAGATCCTGCGGATAGATGTTCTGGCCGCGCACGATCAGCATGTCCTTGAGCCGGCCGGTGACGAACAGCTCGCCGTCCTTCAGAAATCCCAGGTCGCCGGTGCGCAGCCAGACGATGCCGTCACGCTCGACGAAGCTGCGGGCCGTCGCCTCCGCATTGCTCCAATAGCCGTCGGCGATGCTGGGTCCGCCGGCCCAGATCTCGCCGACCGTTCCCTCTCCGACCTCCGCGCCGCTGGCCGGATCGACCAGCCGCACGGGATGATCGGGCTGCACATGGCCGCAGCCGGCCAGCACCGTCGCCGCCGCGCCGGCCGCCGCCGGCACCGCCCGGTTCGCCGCCAGCGCCGGCCCGTCGAACGGCGCCAGGGTGATGCCCTCCCCGCGCCGGCCGCCGGTGACGAACAGCGTCGCCTCGGCCAGCCCGTAGCAGGCGAAATAGGACCGGCGATCGAACCCCGCCGGGGCGAAGCGCTCGGCGAAGCGGGCCAGCGTGTCGGGACGGATCGGCTCGGAGCCGGAGAAGGCAAGGCGCCAGGACCGCAGATCCAGCCCCTCCAGCGCGCCGTCGGCGATGCGCTCGCAGCACAGGCGGAAGGCGAAGTCGGGCCCGCCGCTGATGGTGCCGCCATAGCGGCCGATGGCCTCCAGCCAGCGCCGCGGCCGCTCCAGGAAATAGCGCGGCGACATCAGCACGCAGGGAATGCCGGTGTGGATCGGCTGCAGCAGGCCGCCGATCAGGCCCATGTCATGGAACAACGGCAGCCAGCTGACGATGCAGTCGTCGGGGCCGATGCCGAAGCCGTGATGGATCAGCCGCTCGTTGGCGATCAGGGTGCCGTGGCTGACCCGCACCCCCTTGGGCGCCGAGGTGGAGCCGGAGGTGTATTGCAGGAAGGCGATGTCCTCGCCTGACAGCGGCGGCATCGACCAGTCGCCGGCAAGCCCGCCATCCACTCCGTCCACCGCCAGCAGCTCCGGCGTTCCGCCGCCCGCCATGGCCCGGCATGCCTCCAGCAGCATGCCGTGCAGGACCGAATCCGTCAGGATGAAGCGCGGCTGCGCATCGGCAAGGATGCCCTGGAGCCGGGCCAGATGCTGCGGCCGGACCGATTCCGGCGGATAGGCCGGCACGGCGATGACGCCGGCATAGAGGCAACCGAAGAAGGCGGCGACATAATCGGGACCGCTCGGCAGCAGCAGGACGGCGCGGTCGCCCGGCCCGGCCCGCCCGCGCAGGCGGACGGCGATGGCGCGCGCCCGCCGATCCAGCTCCGCATAGCTGAGCGGGTCGTCCGTCCCCTCGGCGATGAAGCGCAGGGCGATGCCGTCGGGCGTCTCCGCGGCCCGTCCGAGCAACGTGCCGACCAGCGTCTCGGCGGGGATGCGCGCAGGCCGGGCCGACGAAAGGGAGGCGGCGTCTGAACGGTTGTCCATGGGAGTCACCTGTGCAGGCAGAAGGGCGCGCCCCCGGCGGCCATGGGGCAGATCATGGGGCGGAGCGGTCACGGGTAAAGCAAAGGCCGGCCAGTGCGCCGGCCGCGGAGCCGTCAGCCGGCGGAATGGGGGTCGGCCATGGCGACCACCACCTTGCGCGGCCCGCTGAAGGGCGTGCGGGCATGGGCGGCCAGCATGTTGTCGAGCATCATCACGTCGCCGGTCTGCCACGGGAACAGCACCGTCTCCTCGGCCAGGACCGCACGGATGGCGGCGAGGTCGGCCGGATCGATGGGGCCGCCGTCGGCGTGATAGACGTTGCGCGGCAGATCCTCCTCGTCGAGGATGTCGAGCAGCGCCGCCCTGGCTTCCTCCGGCAGGTTGGAGACGTGGAAGAGGTGGGCCTGGTTGAACCACACCGCCTCGCCGGTCACCGGATGGCGGGCCGTCGCCTGGCAGATCTGGCGCGTGCGCAGTTCGCCATCCTCCTTCCAGTCGCAGAGGATGCGATGGTCGCGGCAATAGGCCTCCACCGCCGCGCGGTCGTCGGTGTTGAACACCCGCTGCCAGGGCACGTCCAGGCCGTTGCCGTAATTGCGGACATACATCAGGCCGCGCCGCTCGAACCGTTCGCGGATGTCCGCGGGAATCCGCCGGTGGATCGCCCGGCTGTCGGCGATCGGCGTCTCGCCGCCGACCGGAGCCGCCTGGACGCAATGGAACCAGATCCGCATCGGCCAGTCGCGGGTATAGGCCTGCTCGTTGTGCAGCGGGATGTGCTGGTCGGCCGGATATTCGGTGGAGGTGTAGACGCCCGACGTCACGTTGGTCCGCGGGGTCGACCCGAACTCGTAGCTCAGCAGCGGATGGCCGAAGGCGGCGGCGAAGGCGCGGAAGCGCTCGACCGACTGCGCCGCCGGGCCCAGCGCGAAGCCGCGGAAGAGGATGCCGGCGCAGCGCGGCAGCCAGTCGCGCACCAGCGGCTCCACGGCGGCGAAGGCGTCGAGCAGGTCCACCTGCGGATCGCGCGCCCGCACCAGCAGCGGCAGGCCGCCGCGCGCATGGGGAAAGTCTTCGATCGTGAAACTACGCTCGGCCATGGGACCCTCATGAAATCAGGCGGTCGCGGCGATGGCGTCGGGGCGGTCCGCCGGCCGGCCCAGCCATTCCGCCAGCCGGTCGAGAAGCGGACGCTCGTGGGCGCGCAGGAAGAAATGGTCGCCGTCGAACATCTCCAGGGTGGATTCCCCCCGTGTCTCCGCCGACCAGGCCCGCAGCCGGTCGGCGGCGATGTCGTCCTGCATACCGCCGAACACCCGGATCGGGCAGTCCAGCGGCGGACGGCGGCGGTAGGCATAGCGGCCGCACAGCAGGAAGTCGGCGCGCAGGACCGGCAGGGCCATCTCCAGCAGGTCGCGGTTGCCGAACACCTCCTCCGCCGTGCCGCTGAGCCGGCGCATCTCGGCGATCAGCCCGTCATCGTCCAGCGGCTCGGCCCAGCGCCCGTCCTCGCGCCGGCTGGGAGCGGCGGCGGCCGAGGCGAAGAGCATCCGCGGCTCCCCCAGGCCACGCCCACGCAGCGCATGGGCCAGCTCGAAGGCGAGGAGACCGCCCAGGCTGTGCCCGAACAGGGCGAAGGGACCGCGCGTTTCCGGAGCCAGCTCGTCCGCCAGCTCGACGGCCAGGGCCGTCAGGTCGGTCCTGGGCGGCTCGTCCATCCGCCGGCCGCGGCCCGGCAGCTCCACCGGCACCACCTCCAGCCAGGACGGAACGAGGCGCTTCCAGCGCGCATAGATCATCGCGCTGGCGCCGGAATAGGGGAGGCAGAGCAACCGCATCGCCGGTGCTGCCGCGCGGCCGGAAGCGGGCGTGGTCGCGGACGTCATCGCGCGGCGGCTTCGTCCATCTGGCGGCGCAGGCTGAGCGGCCGCATGTCGGTCCACACCTGCTCGACAAAGGCGAGGCAGTCGGCCTTGGGGCCGCTCTTGCCCGCCTCGCGCCAGCCGGCCGGAACCGCCTTGTAGTCCGGCCAGATGGAATATTGTTCCTCGTGGTTGACCAGCACCTTGAAGGTGATGTCCTCGCGGTCGAACGCCATCGCTGTCCTCGTTCACTGTCGGGAGTGGGACGGCATCCCGGTCCAGCCGCTCACGCGGTCAGCACCCGGCGCCTTCCTGCACTATTGGACGAAGCAGCGCGGCGAATCGTTAGGAGGAATTTGCGATTCCTTCGCAACAACCGGCAGGAGGGTCAGCGGACCAGCCCGACCGGCTCTCCGGAATCCGGATGCGGGATCACCGCCATCGGCAGGCCGTAGATGGCGCCCAGCCGGGCGGAGGTCATGATCTCGGCCGGCATGCCGCGGTCGATCAGCCGTCCGCCATGCAGGGCGACGATGTCGTCGCAGAAGCGGGCCGCCATGTTCACGTCGTGCAGCACCGCGATCACCCCGATGCCGCGCTCGCGCGACAGGCGGCGGACCAGCGCCAGCACCTCCACCTGATGGGCGACGTCGAGCGCCGAGATCGGCTCGTCGAGCAGCAGGCAGCCGGCGTCCTGCGCGATCAGCATGGCCAGCCACACCCGCTGCCGCTCGCCGCCCGACAGGCTGTCCACGAGGCGGTCGGCGAACCGCGCGGTGTCGGTCAGCGCCAGCGCCTCCTCCACCTTGCGGGCATCCTCCGCCCGGAAGGCTCCGAGCGCCCCGTGCCAGGGATAGCGGCCGAGCGCCACCAGCTCCCGCACCAGCAGCCCGGAAGCCGGCGGCATGTGTTGCGGCAGGTAGCCGATCCGGCGGGCGAGCGCCCGTTGCTTCCAGCGGTCCAGCGGCTGGCCGTCGAACAGCACCCGCCCGCCGCTGGGCAACTGTTGACGGGCGAGGATCTTCAGCAGGGTCGATTTGCCGGAACCGTTATGGCCGATCAGCGCGGTCACCCGGCGGGGAAACAGGTCGCAGGACGGCAGGTCGAGCAGCAGGCGGCCGGGCAAGGAGAAGCTCACCCCCTCGATCCGGAACATAGGCTCGGCAGGCGGCGTGGCCGGGAGCACTGCCGGGTGCGCTGCCAAAGGCGCAGCTGGAGACGTCATGCGGAAGTCCTGCGGTCTGATGGAGCGGCCGGCGGGGTCCGCCGCCAGTAGGCGACGGTCAGCATGCGGTCGCGGTCGATGCCGCGTCCGCGCAGATGGTCGCGCAGGCGGCCGAGGTCGTCGAACTCGCAAGCGACCCAGGCGAACAGGGTGGACGGGTCGGACGGCAGCGCCAGGGCGCGCACCGCCTCCACCAGCGGCCCCTCGTCGGCCCCGGCATCCCGGCGGTGCAGCCAGCGGACGGCGATGCCGGCAGGGGTCCGAAGCGGCACTTCGTCCGCCGCGTCCTCCACCTCGATCAGGGCGATGCCGCGGGCGTCGGCGGGCAGCTCCTCCAGGATGCGGGCGATGGCGGGAAGTGCGGTCTCGTCGCCGGCAAGCAGGTGCCAGGATGCCGGGCGGATGCCGAGCCCGCAGGGACCGGACATGCCGCAGAGGTCGCCGGGCCGCGCCCGCCGGGCGAAACCGGCACCGGGAGCGCCATCGGAAGCTCCGGCGGGATGCCCGCCATCGGCATGAAGGACGAAGTCGATGTCCAGTTCGCCCGCCTCGGCGTCGATGCGCCGAAGGGTGTAGTAGCGGACCGCCGGCCGCCGGTCCGGCTCGGGCCAGAGTGGCCGCCCGTCGGGGCCGGGGCGCGGCCAGGACGGAACCGTCGCCCCATCCGGCGGCAGATAGAGGCGGACATGCAGGTTGTCCGGCGTGGCGAAGCGGCCGAGATCGCAGCCCTGGAAGGTGACGCGGCGCAGGCGCGGCGTCAGATCCAGGACGGCGGTGACCCGGATCTCGCGGAAGTCGGCGAAAAGCGGTCCGGTCTCCACGTCGCCGGTCCAGACGATGGCGACATCCTCCCCCAGCAGGCCGACCAGCTGCTCGCCGACGGAAGCGCGCAGCCGCTCCAGGAGCCCCCGGTCCTCCGCCTCCGCCCGCAGATGCAGCCCATCGGCCCCGACGGTCAGCGCCAGCCGTCCGAACGCGCCGCTCGCCGCCAGCGTGCCGCCCTCCCGGACAAAGGACAGGCCGTAGGGCTCGGCGGCGGCGACCAGCCGGCCGGCGGCAGCGGAGGGCCGGTCGTGGGGGATCGCGGTATCGCAGGAGAAGCGGGGCATCAGCGCCGTCCCAGCAGCCAGAGAAGAAAGGGTCCGCCGATCACCGAGGCGAGCAGCCCGGCCGGCACCTGATAGGGAAAGATCACGCTGCGGCCGAGCCAGTCGGCCATCAGCATGATCAGGCCGCCGAGCATGGCGGAGCCGGCGAGATGGGCCGCCGCCCGCTGCAGGCCGAGCATGCGGGCCAGATGCGGCCCCATCAGCCCGACGAAGCTCAGCGGTCCGACGATCAGCGTCGCCGCCGCGGTCAGCAGTGCCGACAGGCTGAACAGCGCGATGCGGCTGAGCGACGGGCTGACCCCCAGCGCGGCGGCCACCCCGCCGCCGAGCGGCAGCAGGTCGAGCCAGCGGGCGACGAAGGGAATGGCGCCGATGGCGAGCAGCGCCAGGAGAAGCGCCACCAGCCCGTCGGTCCACCCCACCATGTAGGTGGAACCGGACAGCCAGGTGACGAGTGTTTGCAGGCGCGGATCCTGGCCGGCCATCAGGACGGCGACGACGACGCCGGAAATCGAACTGGTGGCGATGCCGGCCAGCAGCAGCCGGTCGGGCGAGAAGCCGTCCTTGCGGCCGAGCGCCAGCATCGCCGCCAGCACCGCGACCGCCCCCGCCCCGCCGGCCGCGATCTGCGCGCCGCGGTCCGGGGCGTCCGCCGAGAACATCAGCACGATCACGCCGAGAATCGCACCGGATGAGACGCCGAGGATTTCGGGCGCCGCCAGCGGGTTGCCGGTCATCCGCTGCAGCATCGCGCCCGCGACCGCAAGCATGGCCCCGCCGGACAGGGCGGCCAGCGCCCGCGGCAGGCGCCAGGATGCCAGCGCGGCAAGGTCGCCGCCGGCACTCCACTCCCAGCCACCCGGCCCGGAACCGAAGGCGACGGCCATCCACAAGGCAAGCGGCAGCAGCAGGGCGGCCCCGGCGAGCACCAGGGCCGGCCGGGACGCTCGTGGCGGCGGTGGCGCGCTGGACAGGGCCGGAGGTGCCGAACTGCGCAGCCGCGGCAGCAGCCACAGCAGCATCGGCACGCCGAGCACCGCCGTGACGGCGCCGGTCGGCAGTTCCCGGTAGGTGATGGGCGCCATCAGCACCAGGGCGTCGGTCGCCCACAGCAGGGCGGCGCCGCACAGGGGCGCCCACAGCATCCGCTGCCCCAGCCGGCGGGCGCCGGCCATGCCGACGATGGTCGGCGCCGCCAGCCCGACGAAGCTGACCACGCCGACGGCGGCGACCGTCAGGGCGGCCAGCATCACCGCGATCAGCAGCCCGGCCAGACGGGCGCCCGCCACCGACAGCCCCAGGCTGCGCGCCCCGCCCTCCCCCAGGCCAAGCAGGACCAGCGGGCGCAGCACCAGCATGGCGGCGACCGCCAGCACCGCCAGCCGGGGCGCCAGGAAGGCGGCCATGCCCCAATCCTGCTGGTCGAGGAAGCCGGCGCCCCACAGGAACAGGCCGATCAGCAAATCGTGGTTGAACAGCACCATCACGCCGCTGACCGACCCGGCATAGAGGCTGAGGACGAGGCCGGCCAGCACGACGGTGACCGGCGACAACCCCTTGCGCCAGGACAGCGCCAGCAGCGCCGCCGCCGACAGCCCGGCCCCGGCCAGGGCGACCCATTCCCGCCCCAGCGCCAGAACGTCCGGCAGCCACAGGGTGGCGACGGCCAGCGACAGGTGCGCGCCGGCGGATATGCCGAGGGTGGCGGGCTCGGCCAACGGGTTGCGCAGAACCTGCTGCAGGATGGTGCCGGCAAGCCCAAGCGCCGCCCCGACCAGCAAGGCGACCGCGAAGCGCGGAAACAGGACGTAATGGGCGGCAAGCTGGTCGAGCCGCGCCGGATCGGGATCGACCAGCGCCCTCCACCACAGCGCCGGCGGCAGTTGCCGGTCGAGGACCAGAAGGGAAGCCAGTCCGGCCAGCAGGAACAGGCCGGTCACCGGCCATGCGGGACCGAACCGGCGGGGCGGGGTCGGGATCGCGGTGTCAGCCATGGCGCTGCGGAAGCCTTTCGCCGAGCAGGCGGACGAAGCGTTCCGCCGTCGGGACGCCGCCATAGAACAGGATGGGCGGCAGGATGGTGACCCGGTCTTCGCGCAGGAAGGGCAGCCCGGCGAACAGCGGCAGGTCGGCCAGCGCCTCCAGCGCCCGCTTGCCCTCGCTGCCGATGTTGACCAGTCCGGCATCGGGGCGTCCGGTAAGCCGGTCCATGGTCACGGTGGCGTGGCCGTAGGGGCCGCTTGGACCGGTCCAGGCATTCTCGATCCCAAGCCGGTCGAGGACATCCTGGTAAAGGCTGTTGCGCCCGTGGATGAGGACGCGGCGCCCGTCGAGGACGCTGAGAACATAGAGCGGGCGCCGCTCCCGCCCGATCAGGCCGGCACGCGCCTCCTCCAGTGCTTCGTCGAGCCGGGCGATTGCACGGTCAGCCGCATCCACCATGCCGAGGCCGTCCGCCAGCCCGCGCAGGGAGGCGATGGCGAAGGCGAGCTGACCGCGCGGTCGCCCGCCCTCGACGGATCCGGTGTCGAAGGATTGATAGAGGGTCAGCGGGGCGATCCGTTCCAGCCGGCCGCGCACGGCGGACAGCATGCCGTCGGTGACGAAACGCGCCGGCGCCAGCCGGTCGAGAAGTTCCAGGTTCGGCTCCGCCCTGGCACCGATGTCCGCAACGCCGTCCGGCACCGCCGGCTCGATCACGGAGCGACGATACCGGTCGATCTCGGGCAGGCCGCGCGGAACGATGCCCAGCGACAGCAGGGCCTGCGCGCTCGTCCAGTCGAGCGCGCAAATCCCGCCGGCCGCCTCAGCCACCGCCGGCCGCGCGCCGCCGGCCAGGAGGCCGAACGACAGCGCTGCGGCGGCGTGGAGGAACCGGCGCCGGTCGACGGCTCCGATCATCCCGGGCATCGGCCGCAACGGTCCCGCCTTACCAGCTGTACTTCAGCGTCGCCAGGATCTGGCGGCGGTTGCCGTACAGCACGGTGTTGTCGTAGAAGCCTGCCGAATAATACTTCTTGTCGGTCAGGTTGCTGACGTTGAGCGCCACGCTGGCCCCCTCCAGTTCGGACCGCAGGGCGCCCAGGTCGTAGCGGACGGCGGCGTCGACCAGCGTGTAGTCGGGGATGGTCTCGGTGTTGCCGGCGTTCTTGGACGTGCCGACATAGCGCGCGCCAACCCCGAGGCCGAGACCGGTGAGCGGACCGGACTTGAAGGTATAGTCGCCCCAGGCCGACGCCATGTGGCGCGGAATCCCCTTCGGACGCAGCCCGACCGAGCTGGCGGTGGAGCCGACGGCCGGATTGTCCTTCGTGATTTCGGCATCGACGAAGGCGTAGGAGGCGATCAGGCTGGCCTCCTCGGTCAGCTCCATCTTGCCTTCCAGCTCGATGCCGCGGCTGCGGATCTCGCCCTCCTGCACGGCATAGCCGCTGAAGACGGGGTCGTTGGTCGTCACGTTCTGCTGGGTGATGTGGTAGAACGATGCGGAGATGAAGCTGTTCCAGCCATTCGGCTGGTACTTCACGCCCACCTCGTACTGGGTGCCGGTGGTCGGCTCGAACGTCCCGCCGCCACGTTCCGGCGCATAGGTGCCGGTTGCCGGCTGGAACGAGGTCGCGTAGCTGGCATAGGGCGCGATCCCGTTGTCGAAGACGTAGCCGATGCCGGCACGGCCGGTGAAATGCTTGTCGCGCGCGGTCTGGAAGCTGCTGGACAGGTTGTCGATCTCCTTGTCCACCACCCAGTCCTGCCGGCCGCTGAGGGTCAGGATCCAGTTCTCGTAGCGCAGCTGGTCCTGGATATAGGCGCCGATCTGGGTCAGGTTGCTCTTCCCGTTCACCCAGGGGTCGGCATAGGTGAAGTCCGTCGCCGGGTAGGTCGGGTTGAAGATGTCGACCACCAGCGCGTTCAGCGAATTCCGCCGCTGCTCCTTGCCGGAATAATAGCCGTAGTCGACGCCGGCCAGGATGGTGTGCGACACCGGACCGGTGGTCATCTTCCCCTGGACGTTGGTGTCGAGCAGATAGGTGTTGGTGCTCTTCGGGCGGTCCTGCACCCCGACCGGGTAATAACGCCCGTCCACCACCTCCACCGGCCAGGCGGTGCTGAAGGCGCTGACGAAGTTGACCCGCGAATGCATGTAGCGGGCATTCTGGTGGACGGTCCAGTTCGGGCTGATCTCGTGCTCGATCTCATAGCCGACCGAGGTGTTCTGCACCTTCCAGTCGGAATAGCCGGGAACGCCGAAAAAGAGATCGGTGCCGATCTGGTCCAGCGCATTGCGGGGAATGCTCTGCTCCGCCCCGCTCATCTTCAGCTTCTGATAGCTGGCGAGCAGGGTCATCTTGGTCTTGTCGGTCGGCTTGAAGGTCACGGCCGGCGCGATGTAGAGGCGGTCGTCCGGCGCGTGGTCGACCTGGGTGTCGGACAGGCGGCCGAGACCGGTCAGGCGGTACAGCACCTTGCCGTCGCCGTCGACCGGCCCGCCGAAGTCGAAGGCGGCCTGGCGGCGGTCGAAGCTGCCGGTCTGCAGCTGGATTTCATGCAGCGGCTTGGCGGTCGGTCGCTTGGTGGTGAGATTCACCACGCCGCCGGGCGAGGTCTGGCCGAACAGGACCGACGAGGGCCCCTTCACGACATCGACGCGCTCCAGCCCGTAGGGCTCGAAATTGGTGTCGTAGTTGTTGAAGCCGGCCCGCAGGCCGTCGCGGTAGATGCCGAACAGATTGAAGTCGCGGAAGCCGCGCATCGAGAAGTCCGGGGCGCCGGGGCCACCCGGATAATCGACCACGGCGATGCCGGGCGAGTAGGCGACCGCACCGGCGAAATCCTGCACCGCGCGCTGGTCCAGCTCCTTGCGGGTCACGACGGAGATCGTCTGGGGGATTTCGATCAGCGGCGTCTCGACCTTGGTGCCGACGGCGCTGCGGGTCGCGACATACCCCTCGGTGCCGCCGACGACGCCCTGAACGGAAATCGGGTCGAGAACCATGCCGTTGGCGGCCTGCCCGTCGCCCTGGCCGGCTTTGCCGCCGTCCGTCGCCTGCTGCGCCAGACCGGCCGGCTGGTTCGCCAGCAGCGCCAGACCGGCCATCGTCGTCGCCAGCAGGAAGGCTTTCAAACGCCCGCGCTTGCCCGTCGGCAGACGACCGGCCGGTGCGGCCGTCCCAACCTCGATCTCCATCTCAATACCCCCAGCTGAAGCTCTATCCGACGGGCTCCGCTCCCTCGCGAAATCCGTCTCCCGGCTCTAAGACGAAGGGGGTAGGCGAATATTAAGGGGAATCTTTCATACGTACGGATTTATCGTGCGCGGCCGTCGTCGACGACGGCTCCGACAGGCCGGGGCAGCGGTCGAAGAAGTCGCGGCGGTCGAGCACCATCAGCGCGGCGCGCTTGTGCGGGAAATCGAATTCCCGTTCGCGCAGGAACCCCAGGGACTGCATGTGCCCGATCATGCGGGCGTTGTCGGCCCGCGGCTCCGACACCACGCGGCCGGTGCGGGCATCGGACAGGAACAGCCAATGCACCAGCGCCGGCAGCCAGGACCGGACCTTGTGCGGTCCACGGTGATGCTCCTCCCCCACCAGCATGTGGATGCCGCGGTCATGATCGCCCGGCGCGCAGAAGGGCGCGATACGGTCCTCCTTCGCCCAATAGGCCTCGAAATAGGCGAAGGGTTCGTCGTCGAAGCAGCCGATCAGCGTCTGGACATGCGGATCCCCGGCCAGCCCCTCCAGGTAGGCGCGGTGCCTCAGGAAGTCGCCGCCCTCCTGCCAGAAGGCCAGCACCCGCGGATTGTTCTGCCAGCGGTTGAAGCGCTCCAGGTCGGCGTCGATGTCGAGGCTGCGCAGCGAAATCCACAGGCCGAGCGCCGGGTCGAACCGGCGGTACAGTTCCCCCGCCGGCTTCGGCGGCCTGCAAAGATGCGCCCCATCGCCGTGCGCAATGGCCGGATAACCGGTGGTGCCCGGACCGCGCAGCCAGGGGCCGGGCAGTTGCCAGAAGGCGTCGCGCCGGCAGATGGCACCGCCTCCGCCATCGGCGAGCAGCAGGCCGGATCGCAGCGCCTCCGGATCGGGCTCGATGCCGCGCCAGACAAGGATTCGGCAGGCCGGATCGCGGGTGAACAGCCAGCAGGCCGCCGCCCAGGCGGCATCCGCCGAAAGCGGGTCGGGCAGACCGGGGGGCAGACCCGGGGGCCGGTCGGGAATAAGGGCGACGCCGCCCTCCATCGGTTCGCAGGCGGCCGACAGCAGCGGACGGCCGTCGATGGACAGCCGCACACGGCCGGGCTCCGCCCCGGCGGTCAGCCGGCGGCCATCAGGCAACGGCAGGGTATGCGATGATGTCATGGTGGCGGTTTCCAGTGTTTGCGCCCGCTGCCGCCGTCCGCTCACCGGGCAAAGGCGAGCAGCCGGTCGCGGGTCGCCCCGAAGCACAGATAGACGGCGGCGCTGGTATGGACCGACACCCCGTCCACCTCGGCCGGAATGCGTCCGTCCATGTCCAGCACCTCCACCGCCGCCCCGCGGCCGGTGAAGAGCTGCCGGGCGGTGAGGGCGTTGGCGAAGGGCACCACGGCATCCCGGCCGGCGCCGCACAGGACCATCGGCGCGCGTGGCGTCCAGTCCAGCAGGCCGTTGCGGGCAAGAGCGCGGCGGAACGGGATTTGCGGATCGTCGAAGGCCCGCGTGAAGCCGTCCTGGCGAAGCCGCGCCATCTCCGGTCCCGGCGGCAGCACTCCTTGCCGGAGCATTTCGAAGATGTCGAGGCGGCCCGGCATGAACGCCTCGACCGTGGCGTCGTAGGGCGGCCGGAACAGCTCGGCGGGCGAGGCATAGACGTTGCCGTAGACGCGCTGCATCGCCACCGCGGCATAGGCGAACAGCGCCGTCGCCAGACCGTTCGGCCCCGCCGGCCCGGTTGCCGACCAGCCATCGACGAAGGTCCGCTCCAGCGCATAGGGGCCGGACATCGGCGCCGTCCCGGCAAGGCGGAACTCGTCGGCGTGGTCACGCTCGATGGTGCGCTGGGCGGCCATGGACGCGTGGCCGCCCTGGGAGTAGCCGGCCAGCATCACCTTCCCCGACAGCGGGATCCGCGCCTCCCCCGCCACGCTGCGGGCGGCGCGAAGCGCATCGACGATGGCGGACGCCTCGCTCTCGGCATGCAGGTAGGGATGGAACGGATAGTCCGACCGGCCGAGCCCGAGATAGTCGGTGGCGGCGACCGCGACCCCGCGTGCGGCATAGAAGGTCAGCAGCGGACTGTCGCCCGCGGCCAGCACGTCGTCGGCCTGACTGGCGTCCCGCCGCGTCTGGGTGCCCTGCGCCCAGCCCAGCAGTTCATGCGGCTCCCCGCAATCCGGGCCGCCGGGCAACAGCAGCATGGCCGAGGCGGTCGCCGGTTCGCCATGCACGCCGATGGTGGCATAGGTCACCCGCGACAGCGTGACGTCGCAGCGCGGGCGGCCGATATAGCCGGCGCGTGGTCCAAGCCCCGCTTCGATCGCATCCCGCCGGAAGGTCGCCAGCGTCGCCACCTCGAGCACCGCGCCGCGAACAAGTTCATGCGCGGCTGCCACTCCGGCCGAGCAGACGGCGGACAGGAAACACATCAGCCACAGCGTGGCGCGTCCGTGCCGCATCATCGCGTCCATCAGCGGTTCAGCGCACCGGCAACCAGCCCGGTCGGTCCGGACTGATGGCGGGACCGGCCGTCGGCCGGCGCCAGGTCGCGGTAGAGGGCGGTGGCGATCTCCGCCGCGCGGACCGGCAGGACCGACAGCAACGTGTCGCTCAGCCCATGGGTCTCCTCACAGAAGCCCTGGATGAAGACCGGTGCCGTCAGCTTGGGATCGGTGCGGACGCGATACTCCCGGTCGACCCGCAGGCCGCCGATCAGGTCGCCCAACGGCTCCAGCAGCCGGCGATGGGAATTGCGCTCATACCCGGTCGCCAGCACCACCGCGTCATAGCGGATCTCCTCCAGGGTACCGCTGGACAGGTCGCGCAGGGCGAGCGTGATGCCGGCCCCGTCGGAGGCGACAGCCTCGATCTGCCGCCGGCACAGGAAGCCGTGGCGTTGCACCCCGGACACCTTCTGGCGGTAGAGGATGCCGTAGATGCGGTCGATCAGTTCGCCGTCGACAACCGAATAGTTGGTGTTGTGATAGTCGCGGATCAGTTGCGCCCGTTCGTCCTCCGACAGGTTGAACATCACGTCGGTGTAGGCGGGCGCGAAGATCTCGTTGACGAAGGGCGTGTCGTCGGCCGGACGCAGGACCGCCGACCGCAGGATCATGTCGGCCCGCACCGACGGGAAGCTGTCGTTGAGGTCGATGAAAGCCTCTGCGGCACTCTGCCCGCCGCCGACCAGGGCGATGCGCATCGGCGTTCCGGCGGTACAGGGCTGGGTGGCGATCCGCTGCACATAGTCGGCATGGTGGAACACGCGGGGATCGTCCTTCAGCCCGGCGAACAGGGCCGGGATGCGCGGCGTTCCGCCGGTGCCCACCACCAGCGAGCGGGTCCGGCGCACCCGTTCGATCCCGTCGGGGCCGCGGGTCACGACATCCAGCATGCCGATGGCGCCGGACCGGTCGGCGACCGGCTCGACCCGCAGCACCTCCGTGCCGTAGCGGCAGAGCTCGGCGAAATGGGACGCCACCCAGCGGAGATAGTCGTTGAACTCCATCCGGCAGGGATAGAAGGTGCCGATGTTGATGAAGTCGATCAGCCGTTCCTTCCGGTGCAGATAGTTCACGAAGCTGTAGGGGCTTCGCGGATTGCGCAGCGTCACCAAATCCTTGAGGAAGGAGATCTGCAGGTCGCTCTGCTGCACGAGAGTGCCGCCATGCCAGCTGTAGGAGGCCTGACGGTCGAAATAGGCCGTGTCCAGCGCCCGTCCGGAGCGCTCCGCCTGTTCTTCGAGGGCAATCGCCAGCCCGATGTTGGAAGGCCCGAATCCGATCCCGGCAAGATCCAGGGGCTTTTCGGAGAGGCTGAACTGAGTCATGGAATCGTCGTCCCCTGTTGAGAATCCCAAAAAACGCCGCCACGGTTGCCGGACGCATGGACCGGTCCTGTTGCCTGTGCCGGTCGATGGCGGGGCGGGTCTCCAGCCGGATGCCGACCGGCATCGGCCGACCGCCGCCTTACTTCGCCGGATTCCTGAAAGACGACGAACGCACCACGCGGAAATTTAGGCTCTTTCTTATCCGGGCCGTCTTCGCCGCTCCTGCCGGCTGCACAGGAGAGCCAAGACGCCGACAGCGCAGCCACCCTCGTGAAATTTGAAGAACGCAGCATCCGGCCGCTCGGCCCGATCAGGACGCGATCTTCCCGCTCCACTCGGAGCTTTGCGGTTGTGGCCACCGAACCGGCGCAAGATCATCCAGGTGGACGACCGTCTCGCGC
Organism: Azospirillum thiophilum; assembly: GCF_001305595.1. NCBI lineage: Bacteria > Pseudomonadati > Pseudomonadota > Alphaproteobacteria > Rhodospirillales > Azospirillaceae > Azospirillum > Azospirillum thiophilum. The sequence goes on along the minus strand of NZ_CP012403.1, from coordinate 697,829 downwards.
ACGAGCATCGAAGATTAATTGCCGGAAATCGCACTCACAAGCATGTACTAAAAGTTCTTTTTGCAGACTTGCAAATACGAGTGCATGAATATGTCTATTTCAAAAAATAAACATCCGTCAATGCGAAAATCTTGTTGTATCATTATGGCTATCTCTCATAAGATTCATTCAATTGATGGTAAAACATAATTTTCTTCGAGTCCTCATGAAATTATGGGGGTTTGTTTGGTGAATTCAATCCAGATACCCAGAGTCTTTGTTGAATCATTGCTCACCGTTTCCGCGAAGTCGACACCGATTCCCGAAGTCGACGCACAAAGCCACGGCGGCGATCTGCCCGCCAAGATGGGGATAAGAACAAGTGCCGGTTCAGGCCGAGCCGGATTGCCTTCCTGGCAGCCGCCGTGGACGGGCACATCCCGGGGAGACGACAGGAGCGCAGCGTTGCCAAACCCCCTTCGAGTGTTCGCGGAACCGGCTTGGCTGGACCGTGTCGCTGCGGCGTGCCGCGCCGCGCCGCGCCATTGCGTCACGGTTCCCGGTTCCGACAATCGCCGGATCGGCGTCCCCGTCGTCCAGGACACATTCCGGTTGCCCGGCGGGAGGTCGGCGATGGGATGGCGGGTCGGCGCCGTCCATCATACCGATTACCTCGATTTTCCGGACCTGGAGGCGTTCGACGAGCGGGGGCTGCGCCGCCTGCTCGACGCGGCGCGGGACGCCGGCTGTGCGTTCGTCCTGTTCTCGCACGTCCCGCGCTCCGGGAACCTGGGCCGGCTTCTCCGCGACGCGGCACGGCGGGACGAGGGGTTCCGCACGCTCGCCTGCCAACCGACCCTCGGCGTCGATGCGGCCATGGGGAGCAGCGCATGGTGGGCATCGCGCGGCAAGGAAAGCCGCCGCCGCCTGGACCGCTACCGGCGGAAGGCGCTGGAGGCCGGCGGAATCTTCGCCATCGAACCCGCGACGGAGGAGACCCTCGAAACCCTGCTGGACCTCCAGAACCAGCGATCGGGGCAGGCCGGCCTCGACAGCTTCGCCACCATGCCCGATTTCGCGGCCCTGATCCGCTCGCTGGCCGGAGCCGGCATCGCGCGGGTGGCGACGCTGCGGCTGAATGGCGAGTGTGCTGGAGCCCTGCTGTTGCTCGTGGACGGGGACGCCATCGGAATCTACGCGCAGGCCTTCGCCCCGCACTGGCACCACCTCTCCCCGGGAACCGGGCTGTTCGTCTTCGTCATCGAGGACGCGTTCCGCCGCGGGCTGCGCTACGTCGACTTCCTGCGCGGGGACGAGCCGTACAAGCGGCACATGGCGACCACCACGATGGTCATGGACAAGCATCTCTGGCTCGCGCCGGACGCCGCGCCGGAAACCCCCGCCTTTTTCGAAAGCCTGGTCGAGTGATGTGGCGCAGCCCGTATCAGAGCGCCGCCGTAGCCGGCGCCCTGGCCGCCGCCGGGATCGCCACGGCGGCCGAGGAGGAGGTTCTCGCCAACGCTCTGGGTGGCGGTGGCCTGATCGCCTGGGAGCTGGCCCCCGCCGCCGGGCGGCGGCTGCCATGGCCCGCCTTCGTGTTCCGCGACATCCGTCCGCTCGACGCGGTGCAGTGGCGGCCCGGGGGCTATCACACGCTGTTGGCGGACGATGAGGCGGGGTTCTCACCCGCCTGCCGCCGCAAGATCGAGGCGGCGCGACGGGCGGGCGTGACGGTGGTGTCGGGCGACGCGGCGGCGGATGCCATGGCCCTGTTCTCCCCCCACCCGCAGCTGCGCGGCGACCTGGACGGCGACCGCTTCGCCGCGCTCGCGGACGCGGTGAGGACGGCGGGCGCGGGCGAGCTGTTCGCCGCCCGCGCGCCCGACGGCGCGGCCTGCGCGGCCGCCCTGGTGCTGCGGTCGCCGGACATCGTCAACCTCCGCTTCTCGGCGGTGGACCGCCGATACGGGCGGCTCCAGCCGATGCGCCTCCTCATCGCCGCCATCCGGAACGGCCACCCCGGCCTGCTCCTTGATCTCAGCGGCTTTACCCCGCCCGCGCTGGCCGATGCGCGGGCCCAATCCATCAACCGCTTCAAGCGCGACTTCGGCCATCGGGTCGCCCTGTTCGAACCTGAGCCATGACCGATCCCCATATCCCCCTGTCCATCGTGATCCCCTGCAAGGACGACTGGGCCGTCGTCGATTGCGTCGCGTCGATCCCGGACGGCTTTCCCGTCGCGATCGTTTTCAACGGCTGCGCCGACGGCTTTCCCGAAGCGGTGCTGGCGCGGATCCGGCGCGACGGCATCGGTCACCGGGTGCTCGGCGAGGCCAACCTGTCGCTGGCGCTGGAGACGGGCATCTGGATGGCGCCGGGCGATCGCGTCCTGCTGATGGACGCCGATTGCGTGTTCGCGGCGGGAGCGGTGGAGGCGGCGGCGGCGGCCATGGACGGCGGCAATTTGCTGGACGAGGTCTTCAAGGGCCGCGTGCTGTTCCGCGACGACGGGGGGCTGCAAAGCCGTCTGGTGGCCCGTTCCCGCCAGCATCACACGGCGGAGGTGCTGACCGCCTACAAGCCGCCGCTCGCGCTCGATCGGCGCATCGCGGCGCGCATCGGCGGCTATCTGTTCGACCGCCGCCTCGTGTGGCGCGAGGATGCCGACCTCGACCACCGGATCCGGCAGGCGGGCATCGCCATCCGGCCGGTGGACGGTTGCCTCATCCACCACGAGCCACTCGAAATCGCCTCCGACCTGCGGAGCACCTTCCGTTACGGGGTGGGAGAGGCGCTGGCCGACGCGCTGGGCAAGACGCTGACCGACGTGCCCCGCTCGGTGCTGAGCACCCTCCGCAGCCAGGGCGTCCTGCCGGCGCTCTACATGCTGTTCCGCAACCGCGTGTACACCGCCGGTTATCTCTGGACGAAGCTGCGGCTGCTGACCAGCGCCGACCTGATCATCGACGAGGATCCCCGCCGTGTCCCGCCACGTAGTTGAGACCGCCCGGGCGGTCTTTTCCGGCCAGCGGGCGGTCCGCCTGGAACCCGGCGCCCTGCCGGCGCTGTGCGCGCAGGCTCCCGAAGCCGGAGCCACCCCCCAGACCGCCCCCCAGACCGCCCCCCAGACCACCGACGACCGGGGAACGGCCCTGGCCCTCCTGTTCGGGCCGGTGAACCACTGCTTCTTCACGGCGCAAGGTGAACCCTATCGCCCGCATGGCGCGGCGCCGGGCGGATCGGCGGCCCTGCGCCGCGCCATGGCGGAGGCGGCCGTCGACTGGACCGACCTGCGCGCCGTGGCGGACTTGCCCATCGGCCGATGGCGGACGTTGGTCGGCGGGCCGCTGTACGACACCGACGGGCGGCACGCAAGGCTGACGGGATTCGCACGGCATCTTCTGGCGCGCGGCCTGGACAGGACCACCGACGCGCTGGCCGCCATGCCGACGGCCGAGACCCTGCTGCTGGGGCTGGTCGACTCCGGTGTTTTCGCGGATCCGTTCCTGAAGCGCGCGCAATCGACCGTCTTCGACGTGTCGCAATTGGCCGAGGCGCGCACCGGCCGGCACCTCGACGGGATCGAGGAGCTGACGCTCCTCGCGGACTACCGGCTCATCCAGCTCTTTCTCCACGCCGGCGTGATCGTCGTCGAGAGCGCGGCGCTGAACCGCCGCATCCTGGAACGCCGCCCCCTGGCGGCGGACGCGCCGGAGACGCTGGCGCTGCGGGCGGCGGTCGTGCTGTGCGGCGGGTTCCTGGAAGGCGGCTTCCCCGCCCTGTGGGACAAGCGCCTGTGGAGCCTGGCCAAGCTCCTGGAGGCGGACGGGGCGTTGCGCGTCCCGCCGGTGCTCGTGCTGACCGATCAGTTTTAGGGGAACCCATGCGCGTCCTTGTGCTTGCCCCCCATCACGACGACGAAACCATCGGCTGCGGCGGCACGCTGGCGGGCTTCGCCGCAGCCGGTGCCGAGGTGCTGGTGTCCCATGTGTTCGACGGCTCGACCGGCATCGCCGACCTGACGGCCGCCGCCTGCCGCGAGGCGCGCCGCGCGGAGGCCGAGGCGGCGGCGAGGATCCTCGGCTGCCGGCTGGTTCCGGGACTGGACCTGCCCGACCGAATGCCTCATGAGCCCGGAGCGCTGATAAGGCCGCTGATCGCGCTGCTGCGGCGGACGCGTCCGGCGCTGCTGCTCGGTCCACATGCCGGGGACCGCGATCATGAGCACCGGCTGGTCGCCGCGGCGATGGAGGAGGCGTTCTGGATGGCCTCGTCTCCGATGTTTCCGGAACTGGGCGTGCCCTGCGCCCCTCTCTCGGCGCTGCTCGGCTACGAGGTGTGGACGCCGATCGCCGATGCCGCCCTCACCGTCGACATCACCGCCCAGGCCGAGCGCAAGCGCGCCGCGCTGTCTTGCTACGTAAGCCAGGACGACGCGTCGGGCTGGGGGGCCGGGGGAATGGGGCTGTCCACCTATCGGGGCACGACACTGCTCGGCGGCGGCCTCGCCGAGGCGTTCACGTTGCGCCGGATGCGGCTGGACGCCCGGGACCTGATCGATCTGTTCAACAGTCCAGGAGCGGCAAAATGATGGATGCGTCGGACTTGCGTGGAGCTCTTGCCGCCAACGGTCTGCAGGCGGTCTCGATCACCCCCGTCGAAATCCGGGAGGAGCGCTGGGTGTGCCTGGGCTTCGAGGAAGCCGGCCACGACAGGGGCGATTTCATGCACCTCGCCCTGCTGCGCATGCCGGGCGCCGCGCTGGACGAGGCGGAGGATCTGTATGCGCTGGTGCGCCATCACTTCGCCGGCCGCCGCGGCGTCTGCACCCGGCTTCACTCCGAATGCCTGCTGGGCGACGCCATGGGATCGTCGCTGTGCGACTGCGGCGACCAGCTTCAAGGCAGCCTCGGCCTGATGCGGCGGGAGGGCAGCGGGATCCTCGTCTATCTGCGCCAGGAGGGGCGCGGCATCGGCATGCGGGCCAAGCTGGACTGCCTGGCCCGCCAGTTCGGCGTCGTCGGCGGGCGCCGCGTCGCCGAGCCCCTGTCGCCGGACATGGCCAACCTGGCCGCCGGCTATGATGTCGATCACCGGGACTACCAGGCCGCCGCCGGGCTGCTGTCGGCGCTTGGCGTGGGATCCGTCCGGCTCGTCACGGGGAACCTGGAAAAGGTGAACGGGGTGCGCCGGCACGGCATCACGGTCGACGAACTGATCGACGTTTGGTCCCCCACCCTGTCGGACACGGCGTGGCGCGAACTGAAGCAGAAGGAGACGAGGCATTACCGCTATGCGCGGCACGACCATGTTTCAGCCGATTGACGGGATGCCATGACGCCCCCCTCCTTCAGCCTCGTCTTCAACCTGGACCCCGGCGTCACCTGGGCGGCGTCGCTGGACCGTTGCGCCGCGTGGTCCGGCATTCCCCGGCTGACCACACCCGAAGACGACCGCACGGGAACCGTCGTCTACCTGGGCGACCGGCTGCCGCCGCGTGCCGCGGTCCGGCGCGAGCTTTACTTCCTCGCAGCCTGCTCGCTGCCGCCCAACGATGACGAGGGCGACTGGGCGGAGGAGGCCGCCAACATCGCGCGCGTCGACGCCGTCCTGCTGGTCAGCGCGAGCGAGCGCGACAAGCTGGTCGCGGCCGGCAGCCCGCCCGGCAAGCTGCACGTCGTCGGCGCCCCGTTGCAGGTGCTGACGGACCCAGGGCCGGCAGCGGTCCGGCGGGTTCGGCGCCGGGTCTGTTTCATCGGCCAACTCCGTCCGATCAAGAATCCGGCGCTTGAGGTGGAGGTGGTGCGGGCCTTGCGTTCCCATGGCTACGACTGCGTCCACATCGGCTGGCTCGACCGCGATTGGCGCGACAGGCTGGAGAGGGCCGGGGCGCAGATCGTGACGGAATCCCGACGGGAGGCCTATCTGGAGGCAGTGGCGCACTGCGGCTTCTACGTGGCGACCAGCTTTTCGGAATCTCTGTGCCTTTCGGCGCTGGAGGCGGTGGCGCTCGGGTGCGTTCCGGTGGTGCCCGATCATAGCGGATTCCGCGACTGGTGCCCGGCGCGATACCGCTACACGGCCCTGACCGCCCGGGCCGCCGTCGAGCGGCTGCTCGCCCTTGACGCCACGGGAGAGACCGGTCCGGAGGCGACGGCCCTCGACCGCTATCATCCGCACCGGTTTTTCGACCGGATCGATGCGCTGGCGCGGGGGCCGCTTCCATGATCGGGCGGCGCGGCGAGATCCTGGTCGTGTCGCCGCATTGCGACGACGCCGTTCTGTCGCTGGGAACGGTGCTGGCGCGCGCCCGGCGCCCCGTCCGCGTGCTGACACTGTTCGACCGGTCCCGGGCGACCATCGACGGCACGCCGCCTGGGCAGGTGACGGCGCTCCGCCATGCGGAGGACGCGAGGGTGGCCGCGGCGTTCGGCCACCGGTTCGACTATGCCGGGCTGCCGGATTCGAGCGTGCGCGGTGTCGCCTGGGACGATGCCCGGGCACCGCTCGACCGTGCCCTGCTGGCGCGGGCTGCGCGCTGGCTGTCGCTGCGGCTGGGGGACTCCGGCGGTGCCGCGTGCCTGTACCTGCCGGCGGCCGTCGGCATGCATCCGGACCACCGGCTGGCGCTCCTCGCGGCGCTCGACGCGCTCGGCCGCAGCCGACGGCGGGTGATGCTCTATGCCGAACACCCCTACCTGCTCCTCAGCGCCCACGACCATCGCCTGCGGTGCCTCATGGCGGGGCGGCGGGCGGTACGCCAGCGCATCCGGCCGGCTGCAACCGCCGCCATGCTGGCTTTCTACCCGTCCCAGCTCTCGCCGGAGCGCCGCGCCTTCCTCTGCAATTCCATCACGTATGAGGTGGTGTGGGAACTGAAACCCCGGGACGCCCACCGCATCGCCCGGCTCGACCGGAGCGCCCCCCTGCGGCGCCCGGCCGCCTCGGCGGTTCGCCGCAACGGCAAGGTGTGAAGAGCTGCGGAAAGCCTTTGTCCACCGGACTGGGCGGTCAGTCCCCCAGAACGGTGCGTACGGCTTCCATCACCTCCGCCGGGGTGAAGGGCTTGCGCAAGGTTCGGTGCGCGCCCAGCGCCTCGGCCACCGGCAGCACGTCGAGCGAGGCGCGGGCTCCGCCGCCCGAGATCGCGATGATTTTCAGGGCCGGCGCGCTGCGCCGAAGCTGCATGATCGTCGCCAGCCCTTCCTGGTTCGGCATGAAGATGTCGGTGATGACGAGATCGGCGGAATGGGCACGGAAGCGCTCCATCCCCTCCACGCCGTCGCGGGCGCCGACCGCTTCATGGCCGGCCATCGCCAGCGTGCGCAGCAGCACCGCCCGCGCCACGTCGTCGTCATCGATGATCAGTACGCTGGCCAAGACGCCCCCTTATCCCGCAGCCCGTCACTCACTCCGCCGGATGGGCGACGCCATGTGCCGGGCCCGGCCCGGCAGCCTCGTCCGGCAGCGGCTTCTTGCGGGCAAGATAGCTGTAGACCGTCGGCACGACAAACAGTGTCAGCAGCGTCCCCAGCGTCATGCCGCCGACGATGACGGCGCCGATCGCCTGCCGGCTTTCCGCCCCCGCCCCCTTGGCATAGGCCAGCGGCACGGCGCCCAGCACCATGGCGCCGGTGGTCATCAGGATCGGGCGCAGCCGCAGCACGGCCGCCTCCTCCACCGCCTTGCGGACGTCGGTGCCCGCCCGCTGGAGCTGGTTGGCGAACTCCACGATCAGGATGCCGTGCTTGGTGATCAGCCCGACCAAGGTGACGAGGCCGATCTGGCTGTAGACATTCATCGTCCCGCCGCCGAGATGCAGGGCGGCCAGCGCGCCGGTCATCGACAGCGGCACCGTCAGCATGATGACGAAAGGATCGACGAAGCTCTCGAACTGGGCCGCCAGCACCAGATAGATGAAGGCCAGCGCCAGCACGAAGACGAAATAGAGCCCGGTCGCCGATTCGCGGAACTCGCGGCTCTGCCCGGCATAGTCGGTCTGGGCGGTGGCCGGCAGCACCTTGTTCGCCGCCGCCTGCATCACCGCCAGCGCCTCGCCCAGCGAGGTGCCCGGCGCCAGGGTCGCGGTGATGGTGGCGGAGCGCAGCTTGTTGAAATGGTTCAGCTCCTTGGGCGACACCCGCTCCTCGATCTTCACCAGGTTGGCGAGCGAGATCATCTGTCCCGCTCCCCCGGTGGCGGAGGTGCCGCCGCGGACATAGATGGAGGCGATGTCGTCCGGGTTGCGGCGGTCGATGTTGGCGACCTGGACGATCACGTCATACTGCTTGCCGTCCTTCTTGAACCGCGTCACCTGCCGGCCGCCCAGCAGGGTTTCCAGCGTGCGGCCGACGGCATCGACGTCGACCCCCAGGTCGGCCGCCTTGTCGCGGTCCAGCGACACCCGCAGCTCCGGCTTGTTCAGCTTCAGGTCGGTGTCGAGGTTGGTCAGGCCGGGGAAGTTGCGGGCCTCCGCCATCATCGCGTTGACCATCGCCTGCAACTCCTCGAAGGGCAGCGAGGTCTGGATGACGAAGTTCACCGGCTTCTCGGTCGGGCTCTGGCCCAGCGACGGCGGGTTGGTGACGAATCCCAGGATGCCGGGGATGCCGAACATCTTGGGGAACAGCTGGGCGGTGATCGCCTGCTGCTTCACCTCGCGCTCGTCCCAGTCGATCAGGCGGACGAAGGCGATGCCCTGGTTCACCACCGGGAATCCGACGACGACGAAGAACTTCTCCAGTACCGGGATCTGGCGGAACAGCGCCTCCATCCGCTGGGCATAGCCCATGGTGTAGTCGAGCGTCGAGCCTTCCGGCGCGATGGCGATGCCGACGATGGTGCCGCGGTCCTCCACCGGCGCCAGTTCCGATTTCAGCCCGGTGAACAGGAAATAGCTGGCGGCGGCGACGCCCAGCCCGACCAGCAGCACCAGCGGCCGGGCCCGCAGAGACAGGCGCAGCAGCGCGCGGTAGCCGTTGGTCATCCCCTCCAGCAGCCGTTCGATGGCGCGGTAGACGACCCCGTGCTTCGCCTCGTGCCGCAACAGCTTGGAGCACATCATCGGCGACAGGGTCAGCGCGACGAAGCCCGAGACGATGACCGCGCCGGCCAGCGTCAGGGCGAATTCGGTGAACAGCCGTCCGGTGCGGCCGGTCATGAAGCCGATGGGCGCATAGACCGCCGCCAGCGTGATGGTCATGGCGATGACGGCGAAGCCGATCTCGCGCGATCCCTTCAGCGCCGCCTGGAAGGGGTCCATCCCCTCCTCCACGTAGCGGAAGATGTTCTCCAGCATGACGATGGCGTCGTCGACGACGAGGCCGATGGCCAGCACCATTGACAGCAGGGTCAGCGTGTTGATCGAGAAGCCGAAGGCGTACATCAGGGCGAAGCCGCCGATCAGCGACACCGGGATGGTCACCAGCGGCACCAGCGTCGCCCGCAGCGAGCGCAGGAAGAAGAAGATGACCAGAACGACCAGGATGATCGCCTCGAAGATGGTGTGGAACACCGCGTCGATCGACTTGGCGATGAAAACCGAGCTGTCATAGCCGACATCCACCCCCATGCCCGCGGGCACCGCGGCGCGGATCTTGGGCAGGGCGTCGTTCACCGCCTTCGACACGTCGAGCGGGTTGGCGGTGGATTGCTTCACCACGCCGATGGCGACGGCACCGCGGCCGTTGAAGCGGGCGCTGACCCGCTCGTCGAGCGCCCCCAGCTCCGCCCGGCCGACGTCGCGCAGGCGGACCAGATAGCCCGAATCGTCGCGCAGGATGATGGCCTCGAACTCGGCCGGGCTGCGCAGGTCGGTCTCCGACACCACGGTGAACTCGCGCGCCACGCTCTCGACGCGGCCGGCCGGGATCTCGACATTCTGGCGGCGCAGCGCCGCCTCGACATCCTGCGGCGTCACCCGGTAGGCGGCCATCCGCTGCGGGTCGAGCCACAGGCGCATGGCGAATCGCCGCTCTCCGAAGATGCGGACCTGGGCCACGCCGGGCAGGTTCTGCAAGCGGTCCTTGACGTAGCGGTCGGCGAAGTCCGTCACCTCCAGCGGCGAATGCCGGTCGGACGAGAAGGCCAGATACATGATCGGCTGGGCGTCGGCCTCGACCTTGGCGATCACCGGCTCGTCGATCTCGCCCGGCAGCTGGGCGCGGACACGGCCGACCCGGTCGCGCACGTCGCTGGCGGCAACATCGACATTGCGGTCCAGCCGGAAGCGCAGGGTGATCTGCGACTTCTCCGCCCGGCTGATCGAGGACATCACGTCGATGCCCTCGATGCCGGCGAGGCTGTCCTCCAGCGTCTGCGTCACCTGGCTTTCGATGATCTGGGCCGACGCGCCCTTGTAGGTCGTCTCCACCGTGACGACCGGCTCGTCGATCTTGGGATATTCGCGCACCGACAGCCGCTGGTACGACACGATGCCGATCAGCATCAGGGCGAGGCTCATAACCGTCGCCAGGACGGGACGGCGGATCGAGAGTTCGGACAGCACCATGGCGCGTCAGCTCCCCGTCGCTTTGCCGGGCACCACCGCGACCGGGGCGCCGTCGCGGATCTTCAGCTGGCCGGCGGTGACCACCATGTCGCCGGGGGCCAGCCCCCGGGCGATCTCCACCTCGGCGTTGCGGCGCTCGCCCAGCACGACACGGGTCTGCGCCACCTTGCCGTCCACCACCTTGAACACATACTGGTCCTTGCCGAAGGCGACGATGGCCTGTTCGGGCACCAGCACCGCGTTCGGCACCGTCGTCAGGGTCAGCGACACGCGGGCGAACAGGCCGGGGCGCAGCGCGCCGTCCGGATTGGCGACGCGGGCGCGGATCACCAGGGCGCGGCCGTTGACGTCCAGCAGCGGGTCGATGGCATAGACCGCGCCGTCGAAGCTGCGGCCGCCGAACGCATCGACCGCCACCTTCACCGTCTGGCCGATCCGCACCGCCGGCAGGAACATCTCCGGCACCCGGAAATCCAGCTTCAGCGTGTCGATGTCCTCGAGGTTCACGATGTCCCTGCCGGCCTGGACGAAGTCGCCGACCGACACCTTGCGCAGGCCCAGCACCCCGTCGAAGGGCGCGGCGATGACCAGCTTGTCGAGCTGCGCCTTCGCCAGCTGCACCGCCGCCTCGTCGGCCAGCAGCTTGGCCGAGGCCTGTTCGCGGTTGCGCAGCGGGCCGGTGTTCTGGCGGACCAGCTGGTCGGCGCGCGACAGCTCGGCGCGGGAAAAGGCAATGCTCGCCTGGGCCTGGGCCAGCGTCGCGCGGGCGATGGCATCGTCCAGCCGGACCAGGACGGCTCCCTTGGTGACGCGCTGCCCTTCCTTGAAGGCGATCTCGGCGATGCGGCCGACGATCTCCGGCCGGATCACCACCGATTCGTTGGACAGCAGCGACCCCACGGCGGTCACCGTGCGCTCGACCGTGCCGATGCGGACCTGGGCCGCCTCCACCGGCGTCGGCGGCATGCCGCCCGCCGGCTTGGCACCGTTGGAGGCGCCGGGCGCCGGAGCAGCACCGGAAACGGCGCCGTTCACCATCGCGGTCAGCCCGGCGACGGTCCCGCCCTGCTTGACGAAGTACCAATAGGCCCCGCCGGCCAAGGCCGCCAGGACGAGAAGAGCTGCGATGCGAAGCGTGTGGCGCATGGGAGACCGGGATCCGGACGGGGGTCGTCTTGCCGCGGCGCAACCGGAAAGCGCGCCGGGTGAACTGAACTATATCGTTCAGTTCACATCCGATGTCGAGAAGGTTCAGCGATCCGAACCGTCAAGAGGTCCTGCATTTTGCGACCTGTTCTCATCGAGCCGGCCGGCCCGCATCGGTACCGTCCGGCCGCCGCACAGGGTCACCCAAAGGTCGGCCGGATCGCCGGCCGCCACCGGCCCGTCGCCGGCCATCGGCCGCACCGCCCCGCCGTCGAGGTCGAGGCCGGGGGCGCAGCAGGGCGACTCGCCGGCCGCCAGCAGGGCGCGGACCCGGCCGTCCTCGATGCGGATGTCCCGCAATCCATCGGCAACCCGCGCATTCCTCAGCCAGAATTTCCCGTTGGCGGGGATGCGGGCGAGGCAGCAGGTCGGGGCATTCATGGGCTCCACCATGTCCGGTGCGACGGTGTGCAATGCAGCAAGGCTGACACGGAATGGTAAAGAAAAGCCAGCGGGACCGTCACCGATCCGGCCTTTGCCGGTTCCCTTGCCCCGGAACGGGCCTATCCTTCGCCCAGCGCCAGGAACTCCTGGAAATTGGCGCAGCGCCCGGCCTCAAAGGCGGCCTCGAAGGCGGCGTTGCGGGCACGCTTGACGGCGATGGCGGCGGCGAATCGGCTGCGCAGCCCGGCATCGCCGATGCCGAACCCGTCGCCGGCCAGCCGGTCCAGCAGATGGCGGTAGCAGCGCTCCGCCCGCCGGCCGCTGTCGGACGAGAAGGTGATGGAGCCGGCGCGCTGGCGGTATTCGTAGAAGGGGGTGGCGACCAGCGGCACCGGCCCGGCGGCGTCCAGGACCCGGACGTTGAACACCACGTCGTCGCAGAAATCCACGTCCTCGTCCCAGCCGGGCATCCGGTCGCGCCGCACCAGCGGAAACATAGGGACGACGGTCGCCAGGAAGCCGTCGGCGTCCAGCAGGCCGGGCGCATGACCGTCCCCGAACAGCCGCAGCAGCGGCTGGTCGTCCTCGTCCCGCACCACCGCGACATTGTCGAAGGCGGCGCCATGGGCCAGCGCCAGCGGTGCCAGGGCGGACAGCCGGCCGGGCCGGAAGCGGTCGTCGGCATCCAGCGGCGCCAGCAGTTCCAGCCGCGCCGCCGCCAGCCCGGCATTGCGCGCGGCGGGAGCCCCGGCGCCGACCCGGCCGGTGCCGGTGAAGACCAGCCGCGGATCATCGATGCCGGCGTCCCGCAGCGTCGGGCGATAGTCGGTGCCGTCGTCGCTGACGATCACCGCCTCCCACGCCGTCCAGTCCTGGTCCAGCAGGCTCCGCACCGCCCGCGCGATGGTGCCGTGGGCGCGATGGGCCGCGACGATCACCGACACGCCGGCCGATATGTTCGCCGATCTATTCGCCCGGGCCACCCCCGGTCCGTTCCCCGCCATTCCACCGCGCTCCCCACCCGCCTGACGGCAAAGTTTGGCCGTGGAAGGCGAACGGCGTCAACCGCCCGGAACCGCGCCGTTCCCCGGCCCCGAGACGGATTTCGGAGCCGGCCCTTACCCGCGCCGCCGCCGCGTGATAGGAAGGACCGTCGTGCCCCGCGACCTTGGAGAACACCCCATGTTCGGCGCGTGGAACAGTGGAACAGGGCCGGAAAACTGTTGCACGGCGTTTCAAACGTTCCATTCGGCCGCGGCCCGACCCTTCGATTTTGACCTTCCGGACGTTGAACATGAAGCCCGGACGGGCTATGTGGTGAACAGGCAAGGCGCATGCGGCAGCGGGACGGCGGTCGGGGCATTCCCCACATCGCATCCCGGTCCCGATACCCCCGCTTCCGATATGAGGGAGAAGAACATCAATGGCGCAGGTCGGATACACCCGGTTCGACGACGAACCCGAAAAGGAACCGGACGAGAAGTCGAAGGAAAGCGCCCAGCCGCAGTTCGCCGCCGTGCAGCAGAGCCTGTTCAAGGCGCGCACGGTCCTGATCTTTGGTCAGATCGACATGAAGCTGGCGCAGGTCGTGTCGGCTCAGCTGCTGGCGCTCGCGCATGAGAACGACGACGACATCACCGTCGTGGTCAACTCGCCGGGCGGCCATGTCGAGGCGGGCGACACCATCCACGACATGATCCGCTTCATCAAGCCGCGGGTGAAGATGCTGGGCACGGGCTGGGTCGCCAGCGCCGGCTGCCACATCTTCCTGGCGGCGAAGAAGGAAGACCGCTTCTGCCTGCCCAACACCCGCTTCCTGATCCACCAGCCGCTGGGCGGAACGGGCGGCCGGGCGACGGACATCGCCATCGAGGCGAAGGAAATCATCCGCATGCGCGAGCGTCTGAACAAGATCATCGCGCGTGAAACCGGCCAGTCGTTGGAAAAGGTTTCCAAGGACACCGACCGCAATTACTGGATGATGGCGGACGAGGCCAAGGACTATGGCATCGTGACCCACGTCATCAACACGATGGACGAGCTGAAGTAACCGGCGTCGTCCATATCTGCAAAGAAAAGGGCCTTTCCCCGCTCGGGGAAAGGCCCTTTTCTTTTTCAAGCATTCAAACGGAAACGTCGAGCAGCGATCCGCGCGGACGATAGCCCCGGCCATTCACCTGGGCCGACAGCGCCGCAGCGTTGGTGTCGACCGCCTGGTTTCCCTGGGTGGCGCTGCGGGTCTCGCGGGTCTGATCGGCCTTGCCGGCCGCCTGGGGAGCGCTGACGGTCTGGGTTCGCACCGCAGGCGCCGTCTGCTGCGCCGCCTGGACCGCCGGGGACATGGCGATCTGCGCCGCGGGCGTCAGCAGCGGGGTCGGCTTCGTCGCCTGGTAGGACGGTATGGCCGGATTTAATTGCATAAGAGAAATATGCGCCTATCCGGCGCAGGATTCAAGACGCCCGGCCGTAGCCGGTCATTCGGCTGGCTCCAGCACGTCGGCCGGGGTCAGGCCATCGCGGATGGCGAAGCCGTAGCGGCCCTCCTCCAGCGCCGTTACATCGTAATGCAGCGCCTTGGCGATGCTGTTGTCGGCGTTGAAGGTCAGCACGCGCGGCTTCAGCGCCGCGATCTCCGTCGGTTGGCAGTACCAGGACGCGGCGATGATCACCTCGTCGCCGGGCTGGCAGCTGCGCGCCGCCGAGCCGTTCAGCACGCAGGCGCGCGACCCGCGTTCGCCATAGATCACATAGGTGCTGATGCGGGTTCCGGAATTCTTGTTCCAGATCTCCACGAACTCCAGCGGGACGATGCCCACCGCCTCGCAATGCTCCGGGTCCAGCGTGATGGAGCCCTGATAGTTCAGGTTGGCGTCCGTCACGCGGATTCCATGCAGCTTCGCCCGCACCACCTTGATCATCGTCCAGCCCCCTGGATAGCGGTTCCGTCCCTGGCGGCCGTTTGTAGCGACAACGAACGAAAGGGCAAGCGGAGTCTCGCCGCGGCGCAGCACGGTTCAGGGCAACGGCTCAGTGTGTTTCCGCCACCGCCGTCCCGGATGGCGACGGGGCGGGCGATGCCACCTGCGCCGCCGGCTGCCGCCGGGTCCGCCGCCGCTCCAGCACCGTCGCCAGCACCAGCAGGATGGCGACCCCGCCGAGATTGACCGCCAGCACCACCGGCAGGCTCTTCCCGGCCAGCAGCACCGCCGTGCCGGCGATGGCCAGCACCACGCCGACGCAGAAGACCGGCAGCGAGTGCCGACCGCAGGCGGTCAGCATCCGCGCCGGGCCAGAATTCAGCCATGCCGCGTCGCGCGGCACCAGCAGCGCCGCCACGCAGACCAGGGCGAGGAAATGCAGCAGCCGCATCGGCCCCAGCGTGTCCTTGTCCGCCCAGGGGATCGTCCGGGTCGGCAGCCACACCTCCAGATCGTCGGGCGTCAACGCGCGGCCGAGGTCGGAGGCCGCCCCCTTCCACAGCGCCATGCCGATCACCACCGCCAGCGCCGCCGCCAGCAGCCAGGGGGAACGTGGCAGCGGCACCTGGCCGCTGCGCACCGCCAGCGCCAAGCTGGCACCGAGGAAGAAGACGCATTGCCAGGCCAGTGGGCTGAAATTCCAGCCGCCTTCCCACAGGTTGGGCGGCATCAGGCCGGGCACCGCCTGGGCGATCAGGTAGAGGGCCACCGACATCGCCACCGCCGCCATGCCGAAGCGGGCATAGGACCACAGGAACAACGGCGCCGCCGCGACCAGCAGGATGTAGAGCGCCAGGATGTCGAGCGCGAAGGGCAGATACATGAGCACCAGATGCCAGGCCATCGCCGTCGCCGGACTCTCGAACAGCGGCGCGAAGCTGGCCAGCCGGTTGGAGGCCTCCATCGGCAGGCCGGCGACATGGACCGCAAGCGCGACGACGAGCGCGCTGGCCAGCATGGTGGCGATGTTGGCCGCCCATAGCTGGCGGCAACGGCCCAGCGCCTTGCGCTGGCAGGCGGCGAAGCCGCGCTCCGCCAGCACCGGCCCATAGGCGAGCGCGATGGCGTAGCCGGAAATGAAAACGAAGATCTCCGCCGAATCCGACGGGCCGAACCGGCCGGGCGTCACCTTCGCCAGCGGGTTGCCGCCGACATGGTTGACGAAGATGATCAGCAGGGCCACGCCCTTGAACAGATCGAGCCGGACGTCGCGTGTCTGACGTTGCTGCATGCAGCCATGCCTCTCCTGCTGTCGCGGCTCCCGGACGCCGCCGGCCCGGAACCATGAGGCTGGGTGCGCCATCGATCGCCATCGCGAACGGCCATCGCGAACCGCCATCGGTCCGGCACGCCACCGGAGGCGTACCCCACCATGGCCAATTTTGCCGGCCGGGTGGCGAACGCGATGGGAGCCCCTTCCATCGCGGCCGGAGGGCAGAAAGGTGGTACGCCCTTCTCGCGCGCGCTGTGCGCCTCCCCCCGAAATCGGCCCGATCCGCCCCGGCGGCCAACAGGTTCCCTGTTGCAGCCACGGCCTGACGGTCGCGCAAGACCGATGCGGTGGCGGAGCATTGCGACCGCCGGCCCCCATCCACGCCATGGGAAACGGTGCCGAAGGAAAATCCTGGCACGACACCGGGGAACAAGAAGGCCCGCTGCTGATTGTTGATGATATGACCCAGCTGTCGCTTGCCGTGCGGCGGGACAGTGCAGGCCGCACCGGGCGGCGGGTCGCCAACATCGAAGCGTTATCGAGAAGGATGGCAACCATGCGTGGGATTTCGAAGATCGTCATGACGGCCACCGCCGCCGGCGCGCTGTTCGCCCTGAGCGCCTGCGGCAGCACGGACACCTCGCGGACGGCGACCGGCGCCGGCAGCGGTGCCGTGGCTGGCGCCGTGGTCGGCGGCCCGGTCGGCGCAGTGGTCGGCGGCGTCGGCGGTGCGGTCGCCGGCAACAGCATGGACGAGAGCCTCAGCAAGAAGACCGACCGCGTGACCGACCGGGCCACCAAGGAGGTTCGCGAGGAGACCTCGGGCACCTCCAGCCGTACGTCCGCCCGTCATGGCACCGCCTCGATGCAGGGCATGAGCCACGACCAGGTCCGTGAAATCCAGCAGGCGCTGAACGATCGCACCGACGGCCGCGATATCTCCGTGGATGGCCTCTGGGGCGCCGACACCCGTCGCGCCCTGATGCAGTTCCAGCGCGACAACGGCCTGCGCGCCACCGGCCGCGCCGACGAGCAGACCATGGCCGCGCTGAACCTGAACACCTCCCAGGGGACCACCGGCAGCGCGACCACCCCGGCCGACCGGACGACAGGCGGCACGGCGGGCGGCACGGCCGGCAGCACGACCGGCGGCGCGGCGGGCGATATGTCCGGTAGCGGGAACCCGCAGAACCAGACCTCGCCGCAAGGCTCCGTGGATCAGACCGGGGGCCAGACCGGCACCCAGCAATAAGGCGGACGTCACCGGCACCGGTTCCGTGACACCGGTTCCGCGGCACGCGGCGGCTTTCTCCAAGCCGTCGCCGATGCCCCGGAGCCGGTGAAGTTCTTTCCGGCCTTTGCCCCCGTCGGACGATGGCGGGGAACGGGGGGCCGGCAGCCTCCCCCGGCCGCCGCAAGCCGCGCACCCTCCCCCTCTGCCACGGCTGGCCATGGCGCTCGCCCCTGTCATGTCCGTCCGGACGGTCGACAGCATCGCCGGGCATGGTTAAATAGGCGGCGGTGAACCAGAGCGGGACAGGTCGGCCATGGACAAGCTTCACGCGATGCGCGTCTTCGTTCGTGTGGTGGAGGTCAACAGCTTCACCAAGGCCGCCGATACGCTGGGCCTGCCACGAGCCTCCGTCACAACCACCATCCAGAACCTGGAGGCGGCGCTGGGCGTGCGGCTGCTGCAGCGGACGACGCGCAAGCTGAACCTGACGCTGGACGGCGCTGCCTATCTGGAGGGCGCCACCCGCATCCTGCAGGATCTGGAAGAGGTGGAATCCTCGTTCACCAGCGCCCGCAAGACGCCGCGCGGCCGGCTGCGCGTCGACATGCCCGGGTCCATCGGCCGGCTGGTGATCATCCCGGCCATCCACGAGTTCCACAGCGCCTATCCCGAGATCGAACTGATGCTGGGCCTCAGCGACCGGCCCATCGACCTCATCCAGGAAGGGGTCGATTGCGTGCTGCGTGTGGGCGAGCTTCAGGATTCGAGCCTGATCGCCCGTCGGGTCGGCGCCTTTCGCCCGGTGACCTGCGCCAGCCCGTCCTATCTGGCCGCCCACGGCACCCCGACGACCCTGGAGGAGTTGGAGCGCCATGTCTCCGTCAAATATTTCAGCCGGACCGGCAAGCTCCATGAACCGAGCTTCGAGCGCGACGGCAAGGACCATGAAGTGAAGATGGCCGGCACCGTCTCGGTCAACGATGCGGATGCCTATGTGACCTGCGGCGTAGAGGGGCTGGGCATCGTTCAGGCCGCCCGCTTCATGGCCCTGCCCCATCTGCGCAGCGGCGCCCTGGTGGAGATCCTGGCCGAATACCGCCCGGCCCTGATGCCGATCTCCGCCCTCTACCCGCAGAACCGACATTTGTCGCCGAAGGTCCGCGTCTTCGTCGACTGGATCGCGGAGATCTTCGAACGCTGCCCGCTGATGCAGGGCGAGGATCTGCCGCTCGACGCCTGCCGTGGCGAAGCGGTGCGGCCGACCAAGCCGGAGAAACTGCCGGTCGCCATCGATTCGGTGGCGATGGATCCCGAAGGCGCCTGCCTCTGCGTGGTTTGAGGCTTCTTCCTCAGTCGCGTCCCCACAGGCCCCGCTCGCCAAGATCCTCGCCACGCTGGCGCTCCAGCGCCTGGGAGTAACGGCGGAGCGCGAAGGACTCCGTCACATAGCCGATGATCCGCCGGTCGGTCGGGGACGACAGGACCGGCAGCACCTCCACCTCCGCCTTGCCGAAGCGGCTCAGCACCGTGCGGGCGTCGTCGCCGGGCATCAGCACCGCGTCGGCCTTGCGGGCGAGCGCGGCGATGCGGGTTTCGGCGGCGGCCGCGTCGAGGTCCGGATCGTGGATCGCCGCCATGTCGACGAGGCCGGCATACCGGCCCCCCTCGTCCACCGCGAAGACCATCTTGGCAGAGCCCAGCGGGTAGAGGCGGCGCAGCGCCTCCACCGTCAGGGCGGCCGGCACCGTCTTGGCGTCGCGGCGCATGAGGCGGAAGGCCGTCAGCTCCGACAGCCAGCCGATGTCGTAGGCACCGCGGATCGGCACGCCGCGCAGGTGGAAACGCCAGGTCGAGAAGGAGTAGCCGAAGGCCTGCCGCACCACGGTGGTCGACAGAACCACCCCGATCAGCACGCCGGATGCCGCCCACAGATCCTGTGTCGTCTCCAGCACCAGCAGCACCATGGTGACCGGCGCGCCGACGATGCCGGCAGCGACCGAGCCCATGCCGACCAGCAGCAGCAGGCCGCCGTCGATGCCGAGCCCTGGCAGGAGACTGGCCGTGGCGACGCTCAGCAGCCCGCCGAACAGCCCGCCGATGAACAGCGAGGCGCTGAACAGGCCGCCGCGGAACCCCGATCCCAGCGACAGGGCCGAAGCCAGGATCTTGGCCACCAGCGTCAGCGCAAGCGCAAGCGCGCCGCCCGCCAGTTCCGGCGGGACGGCGCCGGGGCCGCTGCCCATCACCGCCGGCACCGCCAGCGCCACGCCGCCGAAGGCCAGCCCGCCGATCGCCGGCCGCAGCCAGCGCGGGACCGGCAGCCGCTTGAACCCGCGCTCCGCCACCGTCACCGCCTGCATGGCGAGGATGCTGAGCCAGCCGGCCAGGAAGCCGACGACGCCGCAGGCGGCGTAATCCCAGCCGGCGATCTCCACCGGCCGGCCCAGCGCCAGCGGGATCTCGCCGCCGGTCAGCAGGGAGGACACCGCCACCCCCAGCACCGCCGCCGCCCCGACCGGGGCCAGCACCGCCAGCGTATAGCCGCCCAGCACCAGTTCGAAGGCATAGAAGGCGCCGGCCAGCGGCGCGTGATAGGCCGCGGCGATGGCAGCAGCAGCCCCGCACCCCACCATGGTCCGCAAATCCGCCCGCCGCAGCCGCAGCCGCTGGCCCAGTGCGGAGGCCAGCCCGGCCCCTGCCTGGGTATAGGCGGCCTCCATCCCGACCGACGCGCCGGAGCCGTTGGACAGCGCCGTCGTCACCGTCAGCCGCAGGCTGTCGATCAGCGACATCTTGCCGCCATACAGCGCGTTCGCCTCCACCGCGTCGACGATGTCGTTGGGACGCCAGCGCCGCACCAGCATCGACAGCACGCCCAGCAGCAGACCGCCCGCCACCGGAACGCCCAGCGTCCGCAGCAGGCCGGGCGCGCCCTGCCCGAGCCGCTCGCCGTCCGGCAGGTCGAAGGCCAGCGCCTGCATCAGCAGCACCCCTTCATGCAGCAGACCGACGGCCAACCCGACCACCCCGCCGACCAATGCTGCGAGCAGCACCACCGCCAGCACGCTGTCGCGCACGGTCCAGCGGTCCGACAGGCTGGTGGCGGCGGATGCGTCGAGCGACGCATAGGGATCCGAGCCGGCGCGGGCATTCTCGCCCACGCCGTCGATGGAGGTGGTGCTGTCCGGCATGATCACGCGCGTTGATGGCCCTTCCGTCCAAGGACAATGGACCGGAAGGGCGTGGGTTCCGTCAGGGCTTGGCCGGTTGCGGCTTTGTCTGCGGCTTCACCGCTGCCGGAGCTGCCGGGGCCGGAGCCGGGGCCGGGTTGGAGGGAGCAGCCGGCGCGGCGGGCGGCGGGCTGGCCGGTGCCGCATCGGCGGAGGGGGGGACGGATGGGGGAGTGGTCGGGGAGGCCGCGCCGTCCGCCGGGGCGAGGGCCGGCGCGGCAGTGCCGGCGCGGCGCAGCACCTGCGCCAGGTTCTCGCGCACCTTGTCGGCCAGTTGCACGTCCTGCTCGGCCGCCTCGTGGAACAGGACGGTGAACAGCCGGCGCTGCGACAGCAGGAAATTGAGCGTGACGTGCAGCTTGCCCTGCGGCATGGCGCAGTCGACCGAGCCGGTGCGGATCCAGACGGAACCGGCCTGTTCGGGCGGATCGAGCGCGACGGTGGCCGTGCCCTCGCAGCGCTGCTTCATGGCGTCGGCGAAGCTGTCCGACAATTCATCGAGCTTCGAGCCCTCGCCCACCGCGCGTTCGCGGATTCCGCCGACGATGGGGCCGAAGCGCCAGGCGACGTCGGCCGGGCGCCGTTCGGGCGGCAGCTTGTCCATCGGCACCAGTTCGGCATCATGGATTCCGGCGGCGGTCAGCAGGCTGTCCAGCCCCTCCGGCAGGCGATCCTTCTTCTCCGCCGGCTTTTCCGCCGGGCGGCCGGCGGCGACCTTGATCGGCGGGACGTTGCCGCTCTTGTCGACGCAGGTCTTCAGGTCGCCCAACACCTTCTTCGTTCCGCTGAGCTTGAAGGCGATGCGGTCGGAGGCGGAGGAGACCACCAGTTCGTTCCCGCTCATCAGGGCGCCGACCAGTTCCTCGTCCCTGCCGTTGGAGACCACCAGCATGTCCGGCTGCGAGGCAATGGCGACCCGCTCGCGCTTCAGCTTCTTGTCGACCTCGACGGTCACCGGCCATTCGCCACCCTTGGGCAGGTCGGCGCCCGGAATGCCGATGCCGATGTTGGTCTCCCCCTTCGGGCTGCGGGCGATCATCAGCACATGGCCCGAGGTGAACTCGCCCTCCACCACGCAATAGGCGAAGCTGCCGTCCTTCTTCTTGGCGGCCCCGCCGTCCCAGCTTTCGATCAGCTCCCCCGGCCCATCGGGCTTGTCGGCGGGATTGGCGGCGGCAGCATCAGCAGGCTTGGCGGCGGGATTGGCCGCGCCCTGCGCCGGGGCGCCGGGGATCACCACCTCGGCCTCCGGCGGGGGCAGGCCGTAATAGGCGGCGGGGGGGATGTTCGGCTCGACCGGCACCAGCTCGGCCATCGCCGGAACCGGCGCCACCCCCAGCAGGAGAAGCGCGGACAGCGAAGCGGCGAAGCGGGCGGTCATGACGAGGTAGTCCATAGTATGGTTGTGGCGGCGAAGCTATCCGCGCCCGCCGCCATCCGCAAGCGCAACCGCCCGCACCGTTGCCGGAAGCCATCACCTGTTGCGCAGAGCACGCAGGGGAGCCCCCTATCCTCCGAAGAACGCGTCCCGCACCGTCTCCTCCGAGAGGCCGGCCGCCGGACCGTCCGCCACCACACGACCCAGCCGCAGCAGGATAGCGCGCGGAGCGATGGAGAGGGCACGGGCGGCGCTTTGTTCGGCGAGCAGCACGGCGGTTCCGTGGGCGGCGATGCGGCGGACGGCGGCGAAGACCTCGTCGGCCAGCTTGGGCGACAGGCCGAGCGACGGTTCGTCGAGCAGAAGCAGGCGCGGCCGCCCCATCAGCGCACGGCCCAGGCTCAGCATCTGCTGCTGGCCGCCGGACAGGCGCCAGGCGCCTTCCCCGCTCTTGCGGGCGAGGTCGGGGAACAGGGCGAAGACGCGCTCGACATCCTGCGCGCGGTCGCGGGCGGCGGCCAGTCCGGCGACCTCCAGATTGTCGCGCACGCTCATGCCGGGAAAGACCCGCCGCCCCTCCGGAACATAGCCGATGCCACGGCGCACCCGTGCCTCCGTCGCCAGCCCGGCAAGGTCGTCGCCGTCGAAGCGCAGCTCCCCCCGCGCCGGGACGAGGCCGAGCAAAGCCTTCAACAAGGTGGACTTCCCGGCCCCGTTTGCGCCGAGCAAGGCCACCGTCTCCCCCGCGGCAAGGGTCAGCGACACGTCGTCGAGCGCAAGCGACCCGCCATAGCCGGCGCTCAGGCCGCGGATGGACAGCAGCGCGTTCATGCCGGCCTCGCCGGGCCGAGATAGGCGGCGACCACCGCGGCGTCCCGGCGCACGCCGTCGGCCGGGCCGTCATAGATCACCCATCCACGGTCGAGGCACAGCACGCGGCCGGCCAGTGGCAGCAGGAAGCCCATGTCGTGCTCCACCAGCAGGATCGCCATCCCCTCGCCCGCCAACTCGCGCAGCAGGGCGGCCAATTCCGCCTTCTCGCCGTCGGTCAGGCCGGCTGCCGGTTCGTCCAGCAGCAGCACCGCCGGGCGGCGGACCACTGCCCGGGCCAGTTCCACCCGCCGCCGCAAAGCCGCCGGCAACCCGTCGCAGAAGCGGCCGGCAAGATCGCCGACGCCGAGCCGGTCGAGCGCCCACCGCGCATGCGCCTCCGCCGTTTCGATGTCTGGGTCGATGGCGAGGCGGGCGGCGGCCACCGCCTCCAGCACGCCGACGCCCTGCGGCAGCGTCGCCGCCTGGAAGCTGCGGGCCAGCCCGGCGCGGGCCAGTCGGTCGGCACGGGCGCCGGTCATGTCGCGGCCGGCAAGCAGCACCCGCCCGCCGTCCGGCCGCTCCAGCCCGGACAGCAGGTTGATGACGGTGGTCTTGCCCGATCCGTTGGGGCCGATCAGGCCGGTGATGCCGCCCGGCGGCAGGTCGAACGAGACGCCGTCCACCGCACGCACGCCACCGAAGGATTTCTCCAGCCCGTCCACGGTCATGCCACCTGCCGGGCCACATTCCAGGATCGAGGCCCGCGGCGGCTCCTGCGCGGCGGGCAGCGGGCGCGGACGGCGACCGGTCAGGCGGAAATGGACTGCGCGGTCGATCAGGCCGGTCAGTCCATCCGGCGCCAGCAGCACGGTCAGCAGCAGGGCCATGCCGTAGACCACCAGATAGCCGCGCTCCAGGAAGCGGAACCATTCCGGCAGATGCAGCAGCAGCACGGCCCCCAGCACCGCCCCGGCCATCCGTCCGCGCCCGCCGACGATGGCGATGGTGAGGATCGAGACCATCACCGGGAATTCCAGCACCTCCGGCGAGACGACGCGCTGGGTGTGCACCGCCAGCGCCCCGGCGGCCCCGGCGAACGATGCGCTGATGCCGAAGGCGGTCAGCCGCAGCCGGCCGACGTCGAGCCCGAGCGTCGCTGCCGCCAGCGGGTCGTCGCGCAGGGTCTCCAGCGACCGGCCGAGCCGGCCGCGCGTCAGCCGCCAGCCGGCCAGCCCGCCCAGCGCCACCAATCCCCAGACCAGCGCCGCCATCGGCAGCCCGCGCGGCACCGCCCAGCCGAACAGCACCACCCCCGGCACCCCGGCCAGCCCGTTTGCGCCGCCGGTCAGCTCCGGCAGATTGACCGCCAGCAGATGCAGCACCTGCGCGATCCCCAGCGTCGCCAGCGCGAAATAGTGCGACTCCAGCCGCAGCACCGCCAGCCCGACCGGCAGAGCCACTGCCAGCGGCACCAGCAGCGACAGCGGAAAGGTCGCCTCGAAGCCCAGCCCGTAGCGGCTGCCGAGGATGCCCGTGACATAGGCGCCCACGCCGAAGAAGGCGCCCTGCGCCAGCGACAGCGCCCCGCCCAGCCCGAAGACGATCTGGAAACCGAAGCCGGCCAGCGCATAGACCCCGGCGACGGTGAGGACGCGCAGGCCGTAGGGAGTTGCGAAAGCGAACGCATAGATCAGCAGGGCGAGGGCAGCCGCGGACAACACGGCATCCGCCCCTCTCCAGCGAGGGAAGCGCCTCTCACCCACGGCGCCGCACCGCTTCGCCGAACAGCCCTTGCGGCCGCAGAACCAGGATCGCCAGCAGCGTCAGGTACAGCGCCCCCAGCGCCACCGGGTAGGACAGCACCGACGACACCCCCACCTCGAACAGTGCGATCAGCAGCGCCCCCACCACCGCGCCGGGCACCGACCCCCAGCCGCCGATCGTCACCGCGATGTAGGCCTTGAGGATCAGGTCACCGCCCGATGTCGGGGTGACGAAATAGCGGTTGGCGAGCAGCAGCCCGGCCGCCCCGGCGCAGGCGGCGGCGATGGCGAAGGTCACCAGGATCATCGCGGTGACCGGCACACCGCAGGCGCGCGCCATCTCCGGATCCTGCGCCGTCGCCCGCAGCCGGCGGCCGAGCTGGGTGCGGGCGAACACCCATTGCTGCGCACCGATCAGCAGCGCCGCCACCGCGATGATGGCGAGCGATTGCACCGGCAGCGCCAGCCCGCCGACATGGAGAGTGTCGTCGACGATCAGCGGCGGGGCGGCGCGCGGCTCCGGCCCGAACAGGATGGCGGCGCCGTTCTGCAGGATGATGCCGACGGCGATGGTGCTGATGAAGACCGACACCGGCGGCCGGCGCCGCAGCGGCAGATAGGCCGCCAGCGCCAGCAGCAGCCCGAGCCCTGCCATCAGGACCAGCACCGCCGGCAACAGCACGATGCCCGGAAGAGGAATGAGCGGCGCGAGCGCCACCGCCAGCAGGCCGCCGGCCATCACGAGGTCGCCCTGGGCGAAATTCACCGCCGAGGTGGCGTTCAGCACCAGAACGAATCCGAGCGCCACCAGGGCGTAGGCCGCCCCCAGCGCCAAGCCGTTGACCAGCAGTTGAAGCGCCGCCATCCGTCACTTCGCCGCAAGCGTCGGGTCGTCGTAGCGCTTCACCAGCGCCGGCACGCGGCTGGTCCCGTCATAGCAGACGATGACGGCGGAATGGGCCATGTTGCCCTTGCCGTCCGACCGGTAGGTCATGGCGAGGCCCTGGAAGGTCCCGGCCGCCAGCGCCTTGCGGATGGCGTCGGGGCTGCGGGCGCCGGCCTTCACCGCCTCCAGCACCATGGTCATGCCGTCATACTGGCCGAGCGCGAAGGCGTCCGGCTCCTTGCCGAAGGCGGCGCGGTAGGCGTCGGTGAAGGCCTCGACCTCCGGTGTGCCGCCGGAAACCGGCGAAGCCGCCGTCTCGGCGCAGACGCCCTTCAGCTCCGCCGGCTCCAGCAGGGCCGCGGTGCTCGGCTGGTGCATGGCGGAGCCGGCGACGATCGGCACCGTCACACCGCTGGACGCCGCCTGCTTCAGCAGCAGCGCGGTCGGGCCGGAATGCAGGTGCAGCACCAGCACGTCGGGCTTGGCGGCCAGCGCCTTGGTCAGCACCGGCAGCAGATCCTTGGCGGCTGGGTCCACCCCCTCCTCGAACACCGGGGTGACGCCCAGCGCCTTGAAGGCGGCGTCGAGATGCGCCTTGCCGCTCTGGCCATAGGCGGTGGTCTGGTAGATGACGGCGGGCTGCCGCTTGCCCAACTCCTCCACCACATAGCGGGCATGGGCGGATTTGGTCACCGCGTCGCCGGGGAAGAATCGGAAGACCCAGGGGTTGCCCTGCTCGGTGATCGATGCGGTGCCGGAGACGGTGACCAGCGGAAGCTTCAGCTCCTGCGCCAGCGGCAGCATCGCCAGCATCTGGGTGCCGAGCATGCTGGCAGCGACCGCGCCCACCCTGCCGCTGCCGGCCGCACGCTCCAGCGCCGTCACCGCCGCTTCCGGCGAGGTGCCGGTGTCGACCACCTCGGATGCGATGGCGATGCCGGCCGGGGTCTGCTTCAGCGCCAGCACCGCGCCGTTGCGCTGGCTGGTGCCCTCCAGCGACAGGAAGCCGGTCAGCGGCACCAGCACCGGAAAGGACAGGGCGTCGTCGGCCCGGGCGCCGGGGAATGCACCGAAGGATGCCAGCGCCGACGTGGCCGCCAGCAGGCCGATCAGAAGGGAAAGCGTGCGCCGCATGACCTGTAACTCCCTACGCGCGCCGGCAGCGTGGCGACGCGGAGGAACGGAGCCGCCTTGCGGATCCGGTCGGCTCCCTTCGCCGGCATGACCCGGATCAGGTTCGATGGGTGTGTCTCAGCCCATGCGTCCGCACAGCATGCGTCGGCACAGGCACCCCAGCCGTGAACGAGCGGCGAGAGTGTCGCCGCCAAGCGCCTGTTGTCAAGAACCCAGCCGGCGGCGTGCCATCATCGTTTCACGATGCAGGATATAGAGGCCGCTGCCGATGATGACCATGGCACCGACCAGCACCGGCACCGTCGGCAGGTCGCCGAACACCAGCCAGCCGAACAGGCTGGCCCACACCATGCCGGTATATTCGAACGGCGCCACCACCGCCGGCGGTGCCCGGCGGAAGGCCTGGGTCAGCAGAACCTGGGCCCCGGCGCCCAGCACCCCCACCAGCGACATCAGCCCCAATCCGAAGGCGGTCGGCGCCGTCCAGACCGGGACCGCGAGCGCGCCGCTGACCACCGTCGTCGTCAACAGGAGATAAAGCACGATCGATGCGCTGGTCTCGGTCCGCGACAGGCCACGCACCGCCAGCGCCGCCAGGGCATAGAACAGCGCGGCGACCAGCCCGACCAGCACCGGCACCAGCGGCGCCCCGGCCGATGGCTGCGCCATCACCACCACACCGCCGAATCCCACGACAACGGCGGCCCAGCGGCGCCAGCCCACCGGCTCGCCCAGCAGCGGGGCCGACAGCGCAGTGATGAACAGCGGACCGGCGAAGCTCAGCACATAGACGTCGGCGAGCGGCAGTTCCCTGAAGGCATAGAAGAAGCAGCCCATCGAGATCAGGCCGGCGAAGGCGCGCCAGACATGGCCCCAGGGCCGCCGTGTCCGCATCGCGGCAATCCCGCCGCCGCGCACCAGCGTATAGCCGCCCACCAGCAGGAAGGCGACCAGCGAGCGCACGAACATCAGCTGCGGCACCGGGTAATCGGCCGTCAGGACCTTGATCAGCGTATCCATCGCCGCGAACAGCAGGATGGCGATCAGGAAGCAGCCGACGGCATAGGGAACCGAATCGGCCTCGGCGGGCAGCAGATCGGCGGTCTCGGCGTCGGTCATGGCAGGGAATCGGGACGGCAATGGCGGAAGATGCCCACATTATGGGCAATCCCCATCGCGTCCCAATGCCACAACCGCAGGTCAGACCGGCGTGGAATTTCGGCGGGGTGGGGGCATCGTCAGCCGACACCTCACCGGGTCAGCACCATCACCAGCCGTTCCACCGGCGCGTCGTTGACCAGATGCGAGTCGACGATCTCGTCGATGTCCTCCGGCGTTTCGGGCCGATACCAGATGCCTTCCGGATAGACCACCATCAGCGGACCGGCGGAACAGAAGCCGAGGCATCCCGTCATCGCCATGCCGATATCGGCCAGCCCCTTGCCCTGGATTTTCTGGTCAAGCCGCTGCCACAGCGGATGGGCGCCATTGGCGGCGCAGCTACCGCGGGGATGGCCGGGCGGGCGCTGCTGGGCGCAGCAGAAGACGTGGTGGCGGAAGGTCTGCGGAACGTCGAGCGGCATCGGGCGTGCTCCATGGCCATACAGTTTGTATGGGTAATGATCATGCCAGATTGCTGCGCCGCGGCAAGATTTTTGTAATGCTTCTAAGTTGGGGATCAGCCTCGATCCGCCTGCGGACGAAATGCTTGGTCAGCGCAGGGGTTGCCGGTTAAGACTCCAGGCATGGGTTGAACAGGAGACGCCGGTGGTTCTGAGCGGGTCGGTCAGGGGACAGCCGGGCGCCGTGCCGGGCTGGGTCGGGTATGCGCTGCTGCCGGTCCTCAACCTCGTCGCGGCCTTCGTGCTGTCGGGGCTGGTGATCCTGGTCATCGGCGAGAATCCGGTCGACGTGCTGTCGCTGATGCTGACGGAGGCGGTGGGCTACCCGGAGGCCATTGGCTACACCCTCTACTACGCCACCGACTACATCTTCACCGGATTGGCGGTCGCCATCGCCTTCCATTGCGGACTCTTCAACATCGGCGGCGAGGGACAGGCCTATCTGGGCGGGCTCGGCGCCGGGCTGGTGGCGCTGGCGCTGACCGGCTGGCCCTGGCCGGTGGTGGCCTTGCTGGCGGTGCTGGCCTCGGCACTGTTCGGAGCCGCCTGGGCCTTCATTCCGGCCTGGCTGCAGGCCAAGCGCGGCAGCCACATCGTCATCACGACGATCATGTTCAATTTCATCGCCGCCTCGCTGATGACCTGGCTGCTGGTGGACGTGCTGATCCGCCCCGGCAGCCAGTCGCCGGAAACCCGCGAGTTCGATCTCGGCGTCTGGCTGCCGTCGATGGACCGGGCGCTCGGCTGGTTCGGCATCGCCATCCCGGCCTCGCCCCTGAACCTGTCATTCCTGTGGGCGCTGGCCTGCTGCGCCCTGTTCCATCTCTTCCTGCGCCGGACCCGCTGGGGCTACGAGCTGCGGACCGTGGGGAGGAACGAACGGGCGGCGGTCTATGCCGGCATCTCGCCCGCCCGGAACATCATAATCGCCATGCTGATCTCCGGTGCCCTGGCCGGCTTCGTCGGCGTCAACGAGATCCTGGGGGTGCAGCATCGCGTCATCCTGAACTTCACCGGCGGGGTCGGCTTCGTCGGCATCGCGGTGGCGCTGATGGGGCGCAACCATCCTGTCGGGATCATCCTGGCGGCCCTGCTGTTCGGCATCCTGGCGCAGGGCGGCGGCCAGCTGTCCTTCGACTATCCGACGATCAACCGCGAACTGGTGATGGTCATCCAGGGTCTGGTCATCCTGTTCGCCGGAGCCATGGAAAACCTGTTCAAGCCGCAGATCGAGGCGCTGTTCCGCCGCCGCGGGGCGCCAACGATCCCAGCCGGCCCGACCGAAGCCGGCCCCGGCGGAACGGGGAGGAGCTGAGCGATGGAGGACGCGCTTCTACTGGCGTTGCAGCTGCTCGGCGCCACGATCCGCGTGGCGACGCCGCTGGTCCTGGCGGCCTTCGCCGGCCTGTATTGCGAGCGGGCCGGCGTGGTCGACATCGGGCTGGAGGGCAAGATGCTGGCCGGCGCCTTCTTCGCCGCCGCCGTCGCCTCGGCCACCGTCAACCCGTGGCTCGGGCTGCTGGCCGGCATCGCCGCCGGGGTGGCGCTGGCACTGGTCCACGGCTTCGCCTGCGTCACCCACAACGGCAATCAGGTGGTGTCGGGCATGGCGATCAACATCCTGGTCGCCGGGCTGGCTCCGACGCTGGCCTATGCCTGGTTCCAGCAGGGCGGACAGACCCCGCTCCTGCCGTCCGCCGCCCGCCTCCCGGCAGTGGATTTGCCGGGAATGGACGCGCTGGCCGGCGTGCCGGTGCTGGGGCCCGCCCTGCAAATGGTCTGGCGGGAGCTGATCGACGGCAATAACATCCTGATCTGGGTGACGCTGGCGCTGGTCGTGACGACGCAATGGGTGCTCTACCGCTCCCGCTTCGGGCTGCGGCTGCGGGCGGTCGGCGAGAATCCGGCGGCGGTCGACACCGCCGGCCTGTCGGTGGCAAAGCTGCGCTATCAGGCGCTGCTGGTGACCGGCGCGCTGACCGGCATGGCCGGCGCCTATCTGTCCACCGGACACGGCGCCGGCTTCGTCCGCGACATGACCGCCGGCAAGGGATACCTGGCGCTCGCGGCGCTGATCTTCGGCAAATGGCGGCCCGGCCCCACCCTGTTCGCCTGCCTGCTGTTCGCCTTCACCGACGCGGTGCAGGTCCGCCTCCAGGGCGTGGCGCTGCCGGTGATCGGAGTCATCCCGGTGCAGTTCATCCAGATGCTGCCCTATGTGCTGACCGTCCTGCTGCTGGCCGGTTTCGTCGGCAAGGCCGTCGCCCCCAGGGCCAGCGGCATCCCCTACGTCAAGGAGCGCTGACGGTCCCGCGCACCGTCGCTAGGCGACGATCCCGGCATCGTGCAGGCGGCCGATCTCGGCCGACGGCAGGCCGAGCAGGCCGGCCAGCACCGCGTCGGTGTCCTGTCCCAGCCGGGGCGCCGGCCGATGGTCGGCGCGCTCGCCCAGCCCGGGAAAACCGAGCGGCGATCCGGGAACCAGCAGCGGCCCGACCCCGGGCTGGTCGATCTCGCGGAACAGCGGGTTGGCGGTGGAGCAGCGCGCATCCTCCGCCACGAGCTGGCCGAAGTCGCGATACGGCCCCCACAGCACGCCCGCCCCGGCGAAGGCGCCCTCCACCTCCGCCAGACTGCGTGCGGCGAACCAGGGGGCGAGCACGGCGGAGATGGCATCGCGCGCGTGGAAACGCCCGCCCTCGTCATCCATGTCGACACCCATCAACGGGCCGATCATCGCCAGCCGGTCGGCCAGCCCAGTCGCCTTGCCCAGCGCCTTCCACTGGCGGTTGGAGATGGCGACGACCATCGCCCGCCGTCCGTCGGCGGTGGCGAAGTCGCGGCCATAGGCGCCATACAGATCGTTGCCCATCGGCGGACGCACGGCACCGTTCACCCGCACGTCGGCGAGGTAGCCGAGATTGCCGACGGTCGCCAGCATCACGTCGGCCAGCGCCACCGTCACCTCCTGCCCCCGGCCGGTGCGGCGGCGGTGGCGTTCGGCCGCCAACAGCCCGGTGGCGAGGTACAGGCCGGCGGCGACGTCCCAGGCCGGCAGCACATGGTTGACCGGCTCCCCTCCGTGCCCGGTCGCCATCGGGAAACCGCTGGCACAATTGACGGTGTAATCCACCGCCGCCGATCCGTCCGGGTTCCCGGTCAGCCGCAGCATGATCAGGTCGTCGCGCTTGGCGGACAACGCCTCGTACCCCATCCAGCCGCTGGCCGGCAGGTTGGTCAGCAGGAAGCCGGCATCCTCACCCGACGCGGTGATGATCGCCTGGGCGATCTCCCGCCCCTCCGGCTGGTCGAGCGCCAGGGCGACCGACCGCTTCGCCTTGTTCAGCGCCGTCCAATAGAGGCTGGTGCCGTTGGGCGCCAGCGGCCAGCGCCGGTAATCGATGTTGCCGCCGATCGGGTCGATGCGGATCACCTCCGCGCCCAGTTGGGCCAGCGTCATGCCGCCCAGCGGAGCGGCGACGAAGGCCGAGACCTCGACGACGCGCAGGTCGGATAGCAGCGAGGACATGTGAGGGGATTCCGGTCGGTGTGAACAAAGGATGGATCAGGAGGGGGCGCCGCGGCGCCCCGGCCTCACAGGCAAAGAGGCCTCACACGCACCGCCCGCCGTCGACCTCCAGCACCACGCCGGTGATGAAAGCCGCCTCGTCGGACGCCAGATACAGCGCGGCGTTGGCGACGTCCGACGGTTGGCCCAGCCGGCCGAGCGGGACGATGCCCAGCATGCGCGCCCGCTTCTCCGGGGTGTCGCCGCCCATGAAGGTGGCGAGCAGCGGCGTCTCGGTGGCGACGGGGGCCAGCGCGCAGACGCGGATGTTGTCGGGCGCCAGCTCCAGCGCCAGCGACTGGGTGATGTTGTGAACCGCCCCCTTGGTGGCGTTGTACCAGACCAGCCCCGGACGCGGCCGCAGCCCGGCGGTGGAGCCGAGATTCAGGATCACGCCGGACTTCTGCGCCCGCATCGTCGCCACCACCGCCTTGGAATAGAGATAGATCGACTTGACGTTCAGGGCGAAGACACGGTCGAACTCCTCCTCGGTCACCGCTTCGAACGGGCCGTTGGCGTGGGTGGAGCCGGCGTTGTTGACCAGGATGTCGAGCCGCCCGAACGTCTCGACCGTCGTGGCGATGGTCATCTCCACGTCGGCGGTCTTCGTCACGTTGGCGGCGATGCCGACGGCGTTCCCGCCCAGACGCTCCGCCACCGCACGGGCGGCGTCGCCGTTGATGTCCACGACCGCCACGCGGGCGCCCTCGCGCACGAAGGTCTCGGCCATCGCAAGGCCCAGGCCCTGCGCCGCTCCGGTGACCAGGGCGACCTTGCCGTCCAGGCGCTTCGTCATTCTCGGTTCCTCCCCAAGGGATTATGTGATCGGGGGGAGGCTATCCGCGCCGGACCGGCGGTGCTATGGACCATCCGTCATAACTGCTATCAGCCCCAAAAGCATATCAGGGCCCGGCATATCGGATGCCGGCCGGATCAGGGCGCGCCGGTCTCCCCCGCGCTGCCGGGGGCGACGACCTTGCCCTTCAGCACGCCGTTGGCGACGCATTTGACGACCTCCGCATGGATCAGCCGCAGCAGGGCGCGCGTGGCCTTCGACACCGGCTGATGCAGCGGGGTCGCGGTGACCAGCATGGCGTGCATGTCCTTCGATGCGATCTCGCGCGCAACCAGCCGGCCCTGGCGCACCTCGCGGTGGACGGCGCCGAAGGGGAGGATCGTCGATCCCATCCCCTCCTCCACCAGCTGCTTGATCGCGGTGACGGAATCGATCTCCATATCGACCTGCAGATCGATGTCGGCCCGCCGCACCGCCGCATCCACCACCCGGCGCAGGCCATTCTCCAGTCCGGGCAGCACGAAATGCAGGTCGCCCAGCATCTCCACCCCGACCGGCCCGTCGTCGACGGCCCCGGCCTCCTTGGCGGACTGGACCAGCAGCAGGTTTTCGACCAGCAGCGGCGACGACAGCATGCTGCGCCCGCGCCGGGCATCGTAGAGAACGGCGAGATCGAGCCTGCCGCCCTCCACCCATTCCAGCAGCGTGCCGCTGAACACCTCGTGGATGCGCAAGGTGGCGTCGGGATAATTCTCGTGGAAGCGGCGGGCCAGCGGGGCGCCCAGCGTGGCGCAGATCGACGGCGGAAGCCCCAGCGTGACCGAGCCGGTCAGGCGTTCCGACTGATCCTGGATCTCCTCCTTGATCTCGGCCAGCGCCCCCAGCAGATGGCGCACCACGTCATACAGCTTGCGTCCTTGCTGGGTCAGCGAGACGCCGCGGCCATGGCGGTAGAACAGGCTGGTGCGCAGCTCGTGCTCCAGCTTCTGGACCTGCCGGCTCAGCGCCGGCTGGGTGATGCCCAGCTTGACCGACGCCTTGGAAAAGCTGCCAAGGTCGGCCACCTGAACGAAATAGCGCAGTTCCAGAAGTTCCATGGCGGGCGGGTCTCGTCTTTCGGTCTCCCCGTCGAATAGCGAATACGCCGGTATGGCACAAGCGTGGTCGCGGCAGGTCAGTTGCACCCGGCCGGCAGTCCTCAGTTGCAGTCCTCAGTTGCGGCGCGACAGCAGACCGCGGGCGACGACCTGGGCCTGGATTTCCGCGGCGCCCTCGAAAATATTCAGGATGCGGGCATCGCACAGCACGCGGCTGATCGGATATTCGACGGCATAGCCGTTTCCGCCGTGAATTTGCACCGCGTTGTCGGCGTTCGACCAGGCCACCCGCGCCGCCAGCAGCTTCGCCATGCCCGCCTCGATGTCGCAACGGCGGTCGCCGTCCTTCTCGCGCGCGGCGAAATAGGTCAGCTGGCGGGCGATCATCGTCTCCACCGCCATCCAGGCCAGCTTGCCGGCGACCCGCGGGAAGGCGGTCAGCGGACGGCCGAACTGGACGCGCTCCTGGGCATAGCGCAGGCCTAGCTCCATCGCGTTCTGCGCCACGCCGACGGCGCGGGCGGCGGTCTGCACCCGGGCGGACTCGAAGGTCGCCATCAGCTGCTTGAAGCCCTGGCCCTCGACGCCGCCCAGCAGGTTCCCGCGCGGAACGGCGAAGCCGTCGAAGCCGATCTCGTATTCCTTCATGCCGCGATAGCCCAGCACCGGGATCTCTCCGCCGCTCATCCCCTCGGCCGGGAACGGGTCCGCCTCGGTGCCGCGCGGCTTCTCGGCCAGCAGCATCGACAGGCCGCGATAGCCGGGGGCGTCCGGATCGGTGCGTACCAGCAGCGTCATCAGGTCCGACCGGCTGCCATGGGTGATCCAGGTCTTCGCCCCGGTGACGCGATAGGTATCACCCTCCAGCACCGCGCGGGTGCGCAGGCTGCCCAGGTCGGAACCGGTGTTGGGCTCGGTGAAGACGGCGGTCGGCAGGATCTCGCCCGAGGCGATGCGCGGCAGCCAGCGCGCCCGCTGCTCGGCGGTGCCGCCCATGCGGATCAGTTCGGCGGCGATCTCCGCGCGGGTGCCAAGCGAGCCGACGCCGATGTAGCCGCGCGACAGCTCCTCCGTCACCACGCACATGGCGAGCTTGCCCATGCCGAGCCCGCCATCCTCCTCCGGCACGGTCAGGCCGAACACGCCCATCTCCGCCATCTGCTCGACGACGGCGAGCGGGATCAGCTCGTCCTTCAGGTGCCAGTCATGGGCATGCGGCTCCACCGCGTCGGCGACGAAGCGGCGGAACTGGTCGCGCACCATGTCCAGCGCCTCGTCCTCCAGCGCCGCGGCGCCGAAGCCGCCGCCATGCAGCGCGTCGGCCAGCAGTTCGGCGATGCGCAGCCGCAGGCCGGATGCGTTGCCGGCGGCGATCAGCCGGCGGACCGGATCGATACGGAAGGCGGCCCGCTCCTCCTCGTCCAGCCCGAAATCGGCGGGGCGGACGATCTCGCCCTGGCTCATCGCCAGACCGCCGTCGAGCTGGGCCAGATACTCGCCGAACGCCGCCTGGAGCATGCAGGATTCCAGCTCGCCCAGCCGGCCGGCGCGGTCCAGCCGCTCCGCCCAGCCGCGCATCTGGCGCAGCGCCTCGGCATAGGTGGCGACCCAGGCGAAGCCATGCGCCGCCACCTGATGGCGGTCGAGCGCTGCGGCATCCACGCGGCCGTCCGGCGCCACCAGCGCCGCGACGCCACGTTCGGCGGCCTGGGCCAGCCGCGCCACCGCGTCGAGCGCCGCCGCCGTGGCCGGCAGCAGGTCGGGAAGCAGAAGCGGCAAGCCGGTGGTGGTGGAAGCCGTGGAGGTGGAAGACATGGCGCGTTTCCTCGGTTCTTGTTGTCCAGTCCGGCCGCCGCGGGGGACGGCCGGGTCGTCACTCCGCCGCAGCAGCCTTTTCGCGGGACGGCAGGGAAACGGCGAGCCCGGCGAAGGCCTGCTCCACCAGCCGGCGCTGGTCGGCGTCATGGTCGCCGTGGAAGCTGCCGGCCGGCGAGGCCGCCTCGGCGCGGGCCACGCAGGCGACGCGCGGCTCGGCACAGCCGGCCGATGCCCGCACCGCCTCCAGCCGGCGGTCGAGATAGCTCCAGGCGCCCAGATTGCGCGGCTCCTCCTGCACCCAGACGCAGGAGGCACCCGGCCAGCGGCGGAACAGCGCCGACAGCTCGGCCTCCGGCAGCGGATACAGCATCTCCAGCCGCACCACCGCCGCCTCCTCGGCCCCCAGGGCGGCACGCTCGCGCTCCAACTCGTAGGCCAGCTTGCCGCTGCACAGCAGGATGCGCTCCGCCCGCTCCCCGGCGGTGGCGACGACCGGCCGGAACCCGGTGCCGGGCGCAAGGTCGGCCAGCGCCGACACCGCGGCGGGCAGGCGCAGCAGCGTCTTCGGGCTCAGCACCACCAGCGGCTTGCGGTCGCGGCGCAGCATCTGCCGGCGCAGCAGGTGGAAGTAGTTCGCCGGGGTGGACGGGTGCGCCACCCGGATGTTGTCGCGCGCCGCCATCTGGAGGAAGCGTTCCGGCCGGGCGGAGGAATGCTCCGGCCCCTGCCCCTCCAGCCCGTGCGGCAGCAGGATGACGAGGCCGGAGGGCTGGCGCCATTTGTCTTCGGCGCTGACGATGAACTGGTCGATCATGATCTGGGCGCCGTTGGCGAAGTCGCCGAACTGCGCCTCCCAGATCACCAGCGCGTCGGGCCGCTCCAGGCTATAGCCATATTCGAAGCCGAGCACGGCATATTCGGACAGCGGACTGTTGATCACCTCGAAGCGGGCCTGTTCCACCCCAAGATGGTTCAGGCTGACATGGCGGCGTCCGGTGACGGCATCGGTCAGGGCGAAATGCCGGTGGGAGAAGGCGCCGCGCACCACGTCCTGGCCGGTCAGCCGCACCGGCACCCCGTCGGCCAGCAGGGTGGCGAAGGCCAGCGCCTCACCGGTCGCCCAGTCCAGCGGCTCTTCGGCACGGCGGCGGATGACTCGCTCGACCTTGCGGTCGGCCGCAAACCCGTCCGGGATGGCGGCCAGCGCCGCCAGCAATCCCTGCAACCGGTCGGCCGCGATGCCGGTGTCCGGCTCGGCAGGAGCCGTGCCGCCGGAGGCGAAGGGCGTCCAGCGGCCGCCGGGGAAGCCGTCATGGTTCGGCCGGTGGTCGGATGCCGCGGCCAGCGCCTGCTGGAAGCGGGCCTTGTGGTCGGCGGCCAGAATCTCGGCGGCATCGGCCCCGACCACACCGTCGGCGGCCAGCCGCCCGGCATAGAGGGCACCGACCGGCGGGTGCCCCTCGATCGCCTTGTAGTCCAGCGGCTGGGTGAAGCGTGGCTCATCGATTTCGTTGTGCCCGTTGCGGCGGTAGCCGACGAGGTCGATCACCGCATCTCGCCCATGCGCCTGACGGAAGGACACGGCGAGGTCGGCAGCCCGCAGCGCCGCGTCCGGATCGTCGGCATTGACGTGCAGGATGGGGCTGTCCACCGCCTTCCACAGGCCGGTGCAATGGAGCGAGGTCCGCGCCTCGTCACGCTCGGTGGTGAAGCCGATCTGGTTGTTGACGACGATGTGGATGGTGCCGGCGACGGTGAAGCCGGCGACGCCGGACAGTTGCAGCGCCTCGGTCACGCTGCCTTGGCCGATCACGCTGGCGTCGGTGTGCAGCAGCACGCACAGCACTTGGCCTGCATCGCCGCCCTGATCGCGGGCCAGATCCTGGCGTGCCCGCGCCCGGCCCATGATGACCGGGTTGACCGCCTCCAGATGCGACGGGTTGGGCGACAGGGTCAGCGCCAGCGTCCGGTCGCCGAAGGACAGGCTGCTGTCCACCCCCATGTGATAGGGCACGTCGGCGGGAACCGGCGGGTCGGCCAGGAACGGATGCATGCCCTTGATGCCGGCGAACAGCTCGACCAGCGGCTTGCCCAGCACATTGGCCATCAGGCTGAGCCGGCCGCGGTGCATGGTGCCGACCTGAACCTCGGTGACGCCCGCCGCCGCAGCCGCCGCGAGGATGCGGTCCAGCAGGGGGATCAGCGTCTCGATCCCTTCCGCCCCGAACCGCTTCTTCGTCGGATAGCGGGTGCCCAGCAGCCTTTCGAACTCCTCCGCCGCGCTCAGCAGCGCCAGCGCCCGGCGACGGGCCTCGGCCGGAGGAACGGCGTCCGCACCCTCATAGGCCTCCTGCAGCCAGGAGCGCAGCGCCGGATCGTCGATATGGGCGGTCTCCAGCGTCAGCGTCCCCTGGTAGAGCCGGCGCAGCCTTGCGGTCTCGGCATCCTCGGACACCGGTGCCGCAGGGGGGGCGTTGCGGCCCAGCGGATCGAGGCCGGCGACAGCATGCCCACGCTGGCGGATCTCCTCGCGCAGCAGCAGTGGCGACGGGTCGGCCACCGCAGGACCGGGTGCCGGAGCCCCTGGAGCGACGGCGCCCAGCTCGTCCAGGATCTGGAAGACGGCGCGCCAGCTCACATCCACCGAGGCGGGATCGTCGCGGAAGCGTTCCTGCAACGCTTCGAGATAGGCGGCCCCGGCGGCGTTGAGCGGGGAGGACAGCCTAGACATGGCGCACACCGTTCATGCGATTGGACATCCGTCGGTTGATGGCGGTTGGAGGGGCGGTTGGGAAAAATCCTCCACAGACTATCGGCCGGCCGCGCCGTGCGGAGCGCATGGCGTGCCTGTACCAGATATTCATTGCGGGCATAGCAAACCGTCCGTTCCGGCCCCGGTTCCGAAGCCTGCCGCCGGGTTTGGCCTGATAATCCGTATGACTGACGGCTTGCCCAGCTTATGGCTGGTATGCCCACGAAACACATTCCTCTGTGCGGTGGGTTGCTCCACTGTCAGGGTCACACTTCGTCCCCGGCCGTTCCCGGACAATCCTTGCCGATCCCTGGAACACACGCCATCCACTCCGCGGAATATGCGCAAAGGAGAAAGCGCGGGCATCGTCGGAGATCGGAAAACCGGGTGGTTTCCCAGCGTCACCGGGAAGAGCGATCTCTTTCCGACAACAGAGACAGAACGCGCCAGGCCGGCATCATGCCGTCACACAACAAGAATTTCGGGAGGAACAACAGCATGAAGCGTCGTCAATTCTTCAAGGGTGCCGCCGTCGCCGCCGGTGCCTCCACGCTCGCCGCACCGGCCATCGCGCAGTCGGAGCCGACGATCCGCTGGCGTTGCGTGTCCAGCTTCCCGAAAAACATCGACGTGCTCTACGGCAGCGCCGAGGTGATGGCGAAGAATCTCGCCGAGGCCACCGACGGCAAGTTCCAGATCCAGGTCTTCGCCGCTGGCGAGGTGGTCCCGGCGCTTCAGGCGCTGGACGCTGCCAGCAACGACACGGTGGAGATGTGCCACACCGCGTCCTATTATTATGTGGGCAAGGATCCGACCTTCGCCTTCGGCTGCTGCCTGCCCTTCGGCCTGAACACCCGCCAGCAGAACGCCTGGTTCTATCACGGCGAAGGCGGCAAGCTCCTGGAGGAGTTCTATGCCGGCTACAATCTGAAGGCGCTCGCCGGCGGCAACACCGGCTCCCAGATGGGCGGCTGGTTCCGCAACGAGATCAAGAGCGTCGACGACCTCAAGGGGCTGAAGTTCCGCATCTCCGGCCTGGGCGGCCAGATCCTGGCCAAGCTCGGCGTGGTGGCGCAGCAGGTCGGCGGCGGTGACATCTACCCGGCGCTGGAACGCGGCACCATCGATGCCGCCGAGTTCAACGGCCCCTATGACGACGAGAAACTCGGCCTCTACAAGATCGCGCCGAACTATTATTATCCGGGCTGGTGGGACGGCACCTCGCTCCAGCATTTCTTCATCAACACCAACCGCTGGAACAGCCTGCCCAAGCATTACCAGGCGGCCCTGACCGCATCCGCGGCACTGGCCAACATCGACAGCGTGGCGCGCTACGACGTGCTGAACCCGGCAGCCCTGAAGCGTGTGGTCGCCAACGGCGCCAAACTGCGCGCCTTCCCGCAGGACGTGCTGCAGGCCAGCCACAAGGCGGCGATGGAGCTCTATGACGAGCTGTCGGAGAAGAATCCGGCCTTCAAGAAGTTCTACGAGAGCTACCGCCGCTTCCAGAACGATTCGAACCTGTGGGTGCAGGCATCGGAATACGCCTATGACAGCGCGGTCCTGCGCCTGACCCGGCGCTGACCCGCCGCCAATCCTGCGATTTCCCAGCCATGACCGGGTTCGGCACAGCCGGCCCCGGCCATGGCGTCGTCGCGGCGTTCGCGACCGGCCATTCCGGGAGAAGCTGCCCCCATGACGAGCCCCACCCCCTCCCCCCAGATGACGGCCCCCCTGATGACGGCCCTGATCGGGGCTTGCCGGCTGGTCGACGCGGTCACCGCGCGGCTGGGCAAGGCGATATCCTGGCTGATCCTGCTGGCGATCCTGGTGTCGGCCGCCAACGCCGTCATCCGCAAGCTGTTCGACGTCAGCTCGAACTCGTGGCTGGAACTGCAATGGGTGCTGTTCGCCGCCGTGTTCCTGCTCTGCTCGCCCTGGACGCTGAAGGAGGACGAGCACATCCGCATCGACATCGTCAACGCGATGCTGACCAAGCGCGCGCGCGACGGCGTGGACCTGTTCGGCCATCTGGCCTTCCTGCTGCCCTTCAGCCTGGTGATGATGATCACCTCCTGGCCGTTCGCCCTCGCCTCCTTCGCGATCGAGGAACAGTCGATGAATGCGGGAGGCCTGCCGCAATGGCCGGCGAAGCTGCTGATTCCGCTGGGTTTCACCATCCTGTTCATCCAGGGCCTGTCCGAACTGGCCAAGCGGGCCGCGGTCATGACCGGCCATCTGGAGGAATCGGCCCAGCGGGCCGGAGGCCATCAGGCGGCTGCCGAGGCGGAGGCCGAAAGGCTGCTCGCCGCCGAGCGCGAGCGGTCCACCCATCCCGACACCATTCCCAGCCGGTAGGCGCGCGATGAGCATGACATCCCCCTCCCTTTCGCCGCGCGCCGTCCGGCTGTCCGTCATCTCCCTGCTGCTGCTGGCAGCGGTCGCCGTGGCGCTCTATGTGCTGCCGGTGCCGGGTGCCGGCGCGCTCGCCGAACAGGACGGCTGGCGCGGCTGGTTCGGCCACAACATGGCGCCGATCATGTTCGCCGTGCTGGTGGTCATGCTGCTGCTGGGCTATCCGGTCGCCTTCGCGCTGGCCGCCAACGGCCTGCTGTTCGGGCTGATCGGCATCGAACTCGGCCTGTTCCGCCCCGACCTGTTCCAGGCGCTGCCGGAGCGGGTCTACGGCACGATGAACAACGACGTGCTGCTGGCGGTGCCCTTCTTCACCTTCATGGGGCTGGTGCTGGAACGCTCCGGCATGGCGGAGGATCTGCTCGACACCATCGGCCAGCTGTTCGGATCGATCCGCGGCGGCCTCGCCTACGCCGTCATCTTCGTCGGCGCGCTGCTGGCGGCGACGACCGGCGTGGTCGCCGCCTCGGTCATCTCGATGGGGCTGATCTCGCTGCCGATCATGCTGCGCTACGGCTACGACCGCCGGCTGGCGTCGGGCATCATCGCCGCCTCGGGCACGCTGGCCCAGATCATCCCGCCGTCGCTGGTCCTGATCGTCATGGCCGACCAGCTCGGCCGCTCCGTCGGCGACATGTACGAGGCCGCCTTCGTGCCGGGCCTGCTGCTGTCGAGCCTGTATGCGCTCTACGTCTTCGTCGTCTCGATGGTCTTCCCCAAGGCCGCTCCCGGCCTGCCGCCGGAGGCCATCGCCTATCGCGAGCCGAACGGGACGCGCGGCGTCTGGCAGCTCGGCCTGCTCGCCCTGTTCTCGGGCGCCGTCGCCTATTGGGTGATGGGCCGAACCGGGGTGAAGTCCGGTGCCGACTATGTCGTGCTGCTGCTGTCGGTCGCAGTGCTGGTGGCCTTCCTGGCCGCCACCTTCAACCGGACCTTCGGCGCGCAGCGTCTGGTCCTTCAGGCCGCGGTGACGGCGGCGCTGACCGCGGGGGCGGCGTGGCTGACGCTGAACGGCTGGACCAGCTGGGCGTTGCTGGGCGATTCCGTTGCGGCGGGTGCGCTCTACGCCCTGGCCGTCGCGCTGGTGGAACGGGCGAGCGGCCGGCGCCTGATCTCCCGCATGGCCGAGCAGGCGACCTTCGTCATGGTGCCGCCGCTGGCGCTGATCTTCCTGGTGCTCGGCACCATCTTCATCGGCCTCGCCACCCCGACGGAGGGCGGTGCCATGGGTGCCGTCGGCGCGCTGGCGCTGGCGGCGACGAAGAAGCGGCTGACCCTCGACATGATGCGTCAGGCCACCTATTCGACGGCGAAGCTGGCGGCCTTCGTGCTGTTCATCCTGATCGGCGCGCGGGTGTTCTCGCTGACCTTCTACGGCGTCAACGGCCATGTCTGGGTCGAGGAGCTGATGGTCTCGCTGCCGGGCGGGCAAATGGGTTTCCTGATCGCGGTCAGCGTCATGGTGTTCCTGCTCGCCTTCTTCCTCGACTTCTTCGAGCTGGCCTTCATCGTCATCCCGCTGCTGGCCCCGGCGGCGGACCGGCTCGGCATCGATCTGGTGTGGTTCGGCATCATCCTGGCGGTGAACATGCAGACCAGCTTCATGCACCCGCCCTTCGGCTTCTCGCTGTTCTTCCTGCGCTCGGTGGCGCCGAAGCTGCCCTACATCGACCGCGTGACGAAGAAGGAGACGGCGCCCGTCCTGACCAGCCAGATCTATTGGGGAGCGGTGCCCTTCGTCGTCATCCAGCTGGTGATGGTGGCGCTGGTGATCGCCTTCCCGCAGATGGTCATGCATTACAAGTCGACTGCCGTGAAACTCGACGACAAGCAGATCGAGGAGCAGTTCCAGGGCCTGGGCGACAATCTGGACGACATGCTGCCGC
Source organism: Azospirillum thiophilum (assembly GCF_001305595.1). NCBI lineage: Bacteria > Pseudomonadati > Pseudomonadota > Alphaproteobacteria > Rhodospirillales > Azospirillaceae > Azospirillum > Azospirillum thiophilum. Next base: position 655,167 of record NZ_CP012403.1, on the reverse strand, counting down.
CGCTGGAATTCAAGTGAGACAGGAAGGGAAAGCGATATGCGCATCGCCGTCGTAGGGGCCGGCGCCGTGGGCGGGGCGCTCGCCGGATATCTCGCCGCAACCGGCCGGCACGACCTGTCGCTGCTGGCGCGCGGCGCCCATCTGGCGGCGATCCGCGAGCGCGGCCTGACCGTCCGGACGCCGAAGGACACGCTGACCTGCCGGCCGCGGGCCAGCGACGACGCCGCCGATCTGGGTCCGCAGGACGTGGTGATCGTCACCGTCAAGGGGCACGGGCTGCCGGCCTTGGCCCCGGCCTTCCCGGCGCTGTGCGGGCCGGACACGCTGGTGGTGGCGGCGCAGAACGGCATTCCCTGGTGGTATCTGCACGGCGCCGGGAACGGCGTCGCGGCGGAGCCGCTGGAGGTGGTCGATCCCGGCGGCGCCATGTGGTCGGCCATCGGCCCGGAGCGGATCGCCGCCTGCGTGATCGAGGTGCTGCCGGCCCGCATCGTCGAACCGGGCGTCGTCGCCCACACCGCCATGCCGGTGCTGGCCTTCGGCGCGCCGCGGCCGGGCGACCATGCCGACCGGCTGGCGGCGCTGGCCGACAGCTTCGCCGCGGCAGGCGCCACCGCCCGGCTGCCCGCCGACATCCGCGTGCCGCTGTGGAGCAAGCTGATGCTGAACATGGCGGTCGGCCCGACCAGCGTGCTGACCGGCGCCACCATGGGCGCCATGGAGCAGGCCCCCGGCATGGCCGCCGTCCAGGGCCGGCTGATGCGCGAATGCCTCGCCGTCGCCCGCGCCTGGGGCGTTGAGCTGCCCGACGACATCGACGAGCGGCTGGCGCGCGGCAGCGGCGTCCCCGGCCACAAGCCGTCGATGCTGCAGGATTTCGAAGCGGGACGCAGCATGGAGATCGATCCCATCGTGACCGCCGTCCTGGAGTTGGCCCGCCGCCGCAGCGTGCCGGTGCCGACCATCGAGACGCTGTGGGCGCTGACCGCCCTCAAGGAGCGGGTGGCGCACACCGGCTGATCCCGGCCGCTATCGCCGCCCCGAACGAACCGATTTCCGGAGAAGACCCGACATGCCCCCCGATACCCGTCCGCTCACCAATTTCATCGCAGGCAGCTGGCGGCCGGGCCGCGACCGGCTCGACATCTTCAATCCGTCGGACCTGGACGAGCTGGCCGGCTCCTACTCCCTGGCCGGCGCCGACGACGTGGCGGAGGCGGTGGCCGCCGCCCGTACCGCCCAACCGCGCTGGCGCGCCGCCACGGTCGAACAGCGTTCCCTGGTGCTCGACGCCATCTCCCGCGCGCTGTTCGACGGCAAGGACGAGCTGGCGCGGATCGCCGCCGCCGAAGGCGGCAAGACCATCCCCGACGCGCTGGGCGAGATCACCCGCGCAGCCCATCTCGCGCGCTTCTTCTCGGCCGAAGCGCTGCGGGCACCGGGCGAGACGCTGGGCTCGGTGCGCCCGGGGGTCGAGGTCGACGTGACGCGCGAGCCGGTCGGCGTCATCGGTCTGGTGACGCCCTGGAACTTCCCGGTCGCCACGCCGATGTGGAAGATCGCCCCGGCGCTGGCCTTCGGCAACGCGGTGATCTGGAAGCCGTCGGAAAAGACCCCCGGCATCTCCATCGCCGTCACCCGCATCATCGCGGCGGCGCTGGAGGCGCACGGCATGCCGACCGGCCTGTTCAATCTGGTGATCGGCGCTGGTCCGGAGGTCGGCGCGGCGGTGGTCGACGCGGTGGACGCGGTGTCCTTCACCGGGTCGGTCAACACCGGACGGCGCATCGCCGTGCGCTGCGCCGAGCGCATGATCCGCGTCCAGCTGGAGTTGGGCGGCCAGAATCCGCTGGTGGTGCTGGGCGATGCCGATCCGGAACGCGCCGCCGACATCGGCGTCAACAGCGCCTATTTCCACGCCGGCCAACGCTGCACCGCCACCGGCCGCTTCATCGTCGAGGACAGCATCCACGACGCCTTCGTCGCCGCGATGGCGGAGCGGATGGCGGCGCTGCGCATCGGCCATGCCCTGTTGCCGGAAACGCAGATCGGCCCGGTGATCGACGAGTTCCAGCTGACCAAGAACATGCAATACATCGACACCGGGCTCGGCGAGGGCGCCCGGCTGGCGTCGGGCGGCACCCGGCTGGAGCGGCCGACCCGCGGCTGGTTCCTGGCCCCGGCCCTGTTCACCGACACCAGCAACGCCATGACCATCAACCGGGAGGAGGTGTTCGGCCCGGTCGCCAGCGTCATCCGCGTCAGGGATTACGAGGAGGCGCTGGCCGTCGCCAACGACACCGACTATGGCCTGTCGTCGGGCATCATCACCAACTCGATGAAGCATGCCCGCCATTTCCAGGCCAACATCCAGGCCGGCATGACCATGCTGAACCTGCCGACGGCAGGCGTCGACTATCATGTCCCGTTCGGCGGCCGGAAGATGTCGAGCTATGGCCCGCGCGAGCAGGGACGCTCGGCCATCGAGTTCTACACCATCATCAAGACGGCCTACCGCGCGCTGTGACGCAGGCCCGAAGCCCAGGGAGAGCTCCCTTGCCGAACGACATCCAAACCAGCGGGCAGAGCAGCGGACAAACCGCCTTGCGGCCGGACTTCGCGACGGCCGTGCTCGCCCCCATCCGCGCCATCGTCGGCGACCGCGGCCTGATCACCGACCCCGACACCATGAAGCCGTTCATGGAATCCTGGCGGGACGGCTGGGTCGGCCGGTCGCCGGCCGTGGTGCTGCCCGACAGCACCGAGGATCTCGCCGCCGTCGTGCGCATCTGTGCCGAAACCGGCACGCCGATCGTGCCCCAGGGCGGCAACACCGGCCTGACCGGCGCCAGCCAGCCGCATGCCGACGGGTCGGAGATCGTCATCTCCACCAACCGGCTGAACCGCATCCGCGAGATCGACATCGACAACGACACGATGACGGTCGAGGCCGGCTGCATTCTCGCCAACATCCAGAACGCGGCGCGCGACGTCGGCCGGCTGTTCCCGATGAGCCTCGCCGCCGAAGGCTCCTGCCAGATCGGCGGCAACATCGCCACCAATGCCGGCGGCGTGCAGGTGGTGCGGTACGGCAACATGCGCAACCTCGTGGCCGGGCTGGAGGTGGTGCTGCCCGACGGACGGATCTGGGACGGGCTGCGCGGCCTGCGCAAGGACAATGCCGGCTATGACCTGAAGCAGATCTTCATCGGCTCGGAAGGCACGCTGGGCATCGTCACCGCAGCGGTGCTGAAGCTGTCGCCGCTGCCGCGCGCCACGGCGACGGCGCTCGTCGCGGTGTCGGCCCCCAGCGACGCCGTCGATCTGCTGACACGTGCCAAGGGCGTGGCCGGCGACCGCATCGTCACCTTCGAGCTGATCCAGCGCGCCTGCATCGACGTGGCCCGCCGCCATGTGCCGGACGTGCCCGATCCCCTGCGCGACCGCTATCCCTGGTACGTGCTGGTGGAGCTGGCCGACCAGGATTCGGGCAACCGGCTGGCCGAGATGCTGGAAGCCATCCTGGAAGCGGGGATGGAGGCCGGCGAGGTGCTCGACGGGGTGGTCGCCGCGTCGAAGGCCCAGGGCGATTCGCTGTGGCGTATCCGCGAAGGCATCCCGGAAGGGCAGAAGCGCGAAGGCGTGTCCTTCAAGCATGACGTCTCGGTGCCGATCTCGCGGGTGGCGCGCTTCCTCGACCGCACCGACGCGGCTCTGGAGCGGGCCTGCCCGGGCATCCGCCCCTTCTCCTTCGGCCATCTCGGCGATGGCAACATCCACTACAACCCGATCCAGGCGGAGGACGGCGACCCGGCCGAATGGCGGGCGAAGTTGGCGACGGTCAACGCCATCGTCCATGACATCGTCGTCGAACTCGGCGGCTCGATCTCGGCCGAGCACGGCATCGGCCGGCTGCGCATCGACGAGATGCCGCGCTACAAATCGGCGGTCGAGCTGGAGATGATGGCGACGCTGAAGCGCGCCTTCGACCCGCACAACATCATGAATCCGGGCAAGATCCTGCATTCCTCCGGGGTGGCGCCGTGACGTTCGACCATCTGAAGGACTGGATCGGAGGGGTCGAGCTGCGGACCGACATCGCCGCCGCCGCCCCGCTGGCCGGGCTGGCCGCGACGCTGGACCACGACACCCCACCCTGGCCGGCGGGAGAGCTGCCGCCGCTCGCCCATTGGCTGCATTTCCTGCCCCGCGCGCCGCAGCGCGAAATCGGCGCGGATGGGCATCCGCACACGGGCGGCTTCCTGCCGCCGGTGCCGCTGCCCCGGCGGATGTGGGCCGGCAGCGACATGCGTTTCCTGGCCCCGATTCCGCTTGGGGCGGAGATGCGCCGCACCTCCACCATCGAAGCGGTGGAGCACAAGGCCGGCCGGTCGGGCGACATGGTGTTCGTCAGCGTGCTGCACGAGATCGCGACCGATGCCGGCGTCGCCATCCGCGAGCGGCAGGACATCGTCTATCGCGAAGCCGCGAAGCCGGGCGAAGCGGCACAGCAGCCGGCTGCCGCCACCACCGAGTCCCTGCCCGCCGCCGACTGGAGCCGTGGCATCACCCCCGATCCCGTCTTGCTGTTCCGCTATTCGGCGCTGACTTTCAACGGCCATCGCATCCATTACGACCGTCCCTATTGCCGGGACGTCGAAGGCTACCCCGGGCTGGTGGTGCATGGACCGCTGACCGCGACCCTGTTGATGGATCTGGTGTTGCGCAACATCGGTAGCCGACAGGTCTGCGGTTTCCGCTTCCGCGCCCGCCGTCCGCTGTTCGACACCGCGCCCATCTCCCTGAACGCGGCGGACAGGGGGGACGGCCGGATCGACGGCTGGGCCGCCGGGCCGGACGGCGCGGCGGCCATGACCGCCGAATTCGCGGTCGCGCCATGAGCGGGCTGCTGACTGCCGGACAGCCCTGCCGCAGCTGGCTGTTCACCCCTGCGACCCGGCCCGACCGTTTCGACCGTGCCGCCCGATCCGGTGCCGATGTGCTGATCATCGACCTGGAGGACGCCGTTCCGCCGGCCGACAAGGCGGCTGCGCGCAGCACGGCGCTGGACGCTTTGGCCACGCCGCCGGCCGTTCCGATCCTGCGGGTGCTGCGCATCAATGCGCCGGTCACGCCCGATGGGCTGGAAGATCTGCTGGCGCTGATCCGCGGGCCGCAGTCCGCCCGGCCCGATTGCCTCATCGTGCCGAAGGTCGACAGCGCCGAGACGATCCGCTGGATCGACACGCTGCTGACCGGAGCCGGAACCCCGTTGCCGCTGGTGGCGCTGATCGAATCGGCCCGCGGCGTCGCCGCAGCGGAGGACATCGCCGGCGCATCGCCCCGGCTGGCCGCGCTGTTCTTCGGCGCCGCCGACCTGTCCGCCGACCTCGGCTGCGCCACCGCCTGGGAGCCGTTGCTGTCGGCGCGCTCCCGGCTGGTCAACGCCGCGGCGCTGGCCGGCATCGAAGCGGTCGATTCGCCCTTCTTCGCCCTCAACGATGCCGCCGGGCTGGAACGGGAGACAGCCGCCGCCCTGGCGCTTGGTTTCGGCGCGAAGGCGGCGATCCACCCCGGCCAGATCGCCACCATCAATGCGACCCTGACCCCGACCGAGGCCGAAGCCGCCCAGGCACGCCGCATCCTGGCGGAAAGCGCCAAGGGCGTCGCGGTGGTCGATGGCCGCATGATCGACGAGGCGATGGCGCGCAAGGCCCGCCGCATCCTGTCCCGCGCCGCGAACGCGGCCCAGCCGCAAGAGGACTGACCTCCATGAAACTCCTCGTCCCCGTCAAGCGGGTCGTCGACTACAATGTGAAGATCCGCGTGAAGGCGGATGGCAGCGGCGTCGAGACCGCCAACGTGAAGATGAGCATGAATCCCTTCGACGAGATCGCCGTCGAAGAGGCGATTCGTTTGAAAGAGGCCGGCACGGCGACCGAGATCGTCGTGGTGTCGGTCGGCCCGGCCCAGGCCCAGGAAACGCTGCGCACCGCACTCGCCATGGGGGCCGACCGCGCCATCCTGGTGCAGACCGATGGGACGACCGAACCGCTGGCGGTCGCCAAGGTGTTGAAGGCGCTGGTGGAGAAGGAGGCGCCGGGGATGGTGATCCTCGGCAAGCAGGCGATCGACGACGATTGCAACCAGACCGGCCAGATGCTGGCGGCGCTGCTCGGCTGGGGCCAGGGCACCTTCGCCTCGAAGATCGTCGCCGGTGACGGCACGGTCGCGGTGACGCGCGAGATCGACGGCGGGCTGGAGGTCGTGTCGCTCACGCTGCCGGCGGTGGTCACCGCCGATCTGCGGCTGAACGAACCGCGCTATGCCTCGCTGCCCAACATCATGAAGGCGAAGAAGAAGCCGCTGGAGACGGTCACGCCTGACGCGCTCGGCGTCGACGTCAAGCCGCGGCTGACGACCTTGAAGGTGGTCGAGCCGCCCAAGCGCAAGGCCGGCGTCAAGGTGGCCGATGTCGCCGCGCTGGTCGACAAGCTGAAGACCGAAGCGCGCGTGATCTGAGGGGAGTGGCCGTCCCGTTTGCCCCCTCCCCATCCCTCCCCCGCTCCCGCGGGAGAGGGGGTAGGACGCTTGCCGGCGTGAATTGCTCGCGCAGCGGCGGCAGTCCCCTCTCCCGTGAAACGGGGGAGGGTTAGGGAGGGGGCATCCGCAGCCGACACTCAACCGCTCCGTTACCAAAGGACCAACCCCCATGCCCATCCTGATCCTCGCCGACCACGACAACGCGACCCTCAAGCCCGCCACCGCCCATGCGGTGACCGCAGCCGCCAAGCTTGGTTCCGACATCCATGTCCTGGTCGCCGGCCGCAACGCCGCGTCCGCCGCCGACGCAGCCTCCAGGCTGGACGGTGTCGCCAAGGTGCTGGTCGCCGACGATGCCGCCTATGAGCACGCCCTTGCCGAACCGCTGGCGGCGCTGCTGGTGTCGCTCGCCCCCGGCTACGGCCATATCCTCGCCGCCGCCACTTCGACGGGCAAGAACGTGCTGCCGCGGGTCGCGGCGCTGCTCGACGTGGCGATGATCTCCGACATCACCGCGGTGGTCTCGGTCGACAGCTTCGAGCGGCCGATCTATGCCGGCAACGCCATCGCCACCGTGCAGTCCGCCGACCCGGTGAAGATCCTCACCGTCCGCACCACCGCCTTCGAGGCGGCAGGCTCCGGCGGAAGCGCCCCGGTGGAGCCGGTCGCCGCCGTGGCCGATCCCGGCCTGTCGGGCTTCGTCTCGGCCGAGCTGTCGAAGTCGGAGCGGCCGGAGCTGACCAGCGCGCGCATCGTCGTGTCGGGCGGGCGCGGCATGCAGTCGGGCGATAATTTCCCAATGCTGGAGGCGCTGGCCGACAGGCTGGGCGCCGCCGTGGGTGCAAGCCGTGCCGCCGTCGATGCCGGCTTCGTGCCGAACGACTATCAGGTCGGCCAGACCGGCAAGATCGTGGCGCCGGACCTCTACATCGCCGTCGGCATCTCCGGCGCGATCCAGCATCTGGCCGGCATGAAGGACAGCAAGGTCATCGTCGCCATCAACAAGGACGAGGAGGCGCCGATCTTCCAGGTCGCCGATTACGGCCTCGTCGCCGACCTGTTCAAGGCCGTGCCGGAGCTGCAACAGGCGCTCTGATCAAGCAGCCCTGAGCATTATGGGTTCCAACCGGGTTCCGGCCGATGCGCTCACCGCGGCATGCGGCTCTGCGGGGTCTGGTAGACCTCGCTGAAATGGGTGCGGAACAAGCGCATGGCCGGCGTCAGTTCGACCCCCTGGCGCCAGGCCAGCCCGACATCCATGGCCGGTACGCGCTCGCGCATGATGATCGTCTCGATGCGTTTCCCTTCGAGTGACCATGGCCGGTACACCATGTCGGACAGGATGGTCACCCCCTGGCCGTTGGCCACGGTGGAACGCACCGCCTCGATCGATGAGGTGCGCAGCCGGACATTGGGGCGGAAGGGCGAGGCGCTCCAGTAGCGTGTCGTCCAATGGGCGGCTTCGTCCACGGTCAGCATGATGTAGGGGTGCTCCGCCACGTCCTGCAATCCCACCGAATCGAGCTCAAGCAGCCGATGCCCGGCCGGGACCCACAGCCGCCGCTGGCTCCCGGTCAGCGTTTCGGTCGTCAATTCCGGATTGCTGATGTTGGAGGTCAGGACCACCGCCATGTCCAGCCGGCCGGTGATCAGATTGTCCTCGATCATCTCACGCGTCAGTTCATGGATATGGAGGCGCAGATTTGGATAGCGCCGCTCCAACCGCTCCAGATGCTGCGGCAGGAAATATCCCAGCACCGTATAGCTGGCACCGATCGTCAGGCTGCCGGCGATCTCCGCCGCGGTGTCGGCAGGATGCAGGGCCTCCTCCACGCTCGCCATGATGCGATGGCTTGCCGCCAGGAAGCGGCGGCCGGTGTCGGTCAGTTCCATCCCCTGTGCGGTGCGGACGAACAGACGCCCGCCCACCTCCGCTTCAAGCTCCTTGATCGCCGAGGTGATCGCCGATTGCGAAATCGACAGCTCGCGCGCGGCACGCGACACCTGTCCCAGATTGGCGGTGGCGATGAAATATTTCACATGGCGGAAATTCAGCATCTCGCCCCCCGGATTTTGGCGTGCTCATTTATCGGAATATCAGAATATGCCTAATTCATAGACACAAAGTTCCTGGCAAAGACCCGCTGAAATTGGCTTTTCTGCCTGATTTCGAGGCGGATTTTCCCATCTGAAAAATCGATAAAGCAATCTAAAAAATTAAAAATTGCAAAGCAACGCAAACAACATACGCTCATATGGCAAGGCAGCCATTCTTGAAACTCAACTCGGGGCAAGTCCGGCCCACAAGCAAGCAAGGGAGTAAGGCGTTGGCTCGCACAATGGTCGATCTCAACTGTGACCTCGGCGAGGGGTACGGCCAATGGACTCTCGGCGAGGCCACCGACGACGCGCTGATGGATCTCATCAGCTCGGCCAATGTCGCCACCGGCTTCCATGCAGGCGATCCGAACCTGATGGATCGCGTGGTGCGTCTGGGCGTCGAACGTGGCGTGGCGCTCGGTGCCCACCCAGGATACCGCGATCTCCAGGGCTTCGGCCGCCGCGTCATCCAGGCCAAGCCCGACGAGCTGGTGAACGACATCCTCTATCAGGTCGGCGCGCTGCGCGAATTCACCCGCCGGCACGGAACCCGCCTGCAGCACGTCAAACCGCACGGCGCCCTCTACATGGAGGCCGCGAAGGACGAGACCCTGTCGCGCCTGATGGTCGACGCGCTGCTGAAATCCAGCCCGGATACGCTGCTGTTCTGCATGGAGGTGTCGAAGACCTGCGCGGTCGCCCGGGCCGCCGGCCTGCCGGTGATCCGTGAATTCTACGCCGACCGCGATTATGACCGCAGCGGCTCGATCGTCTTCGCCCGCCGCATGCGCCCGCTCGATCCGGCGGAGGTCGCCGACAAGTGCGTCCGTGCCTGCCGCGACGGCAAGGTCCGCACGGTCGACGGCGACGACATCGACATCGCCTTCGACTCGATCTGCTTCCATTCCGACACGCCGGGGGCTCTGGCGATCGGCACCGCCTTGCGCAGCGCCCTGCTGAAGGACGGCATCCGCATCGTCGCGGCCGCCGATCTGGCCGCCCACTCCACCTGATCGCCGCAGCCCCGGACAGACACACCCGGAACCTCCGGCCTTCCTCCTCCCGCCCCCGAAGGCCCGCTCAAGAAGGATTGTTTCGATGCCCGAGATCCGCTCTCCCTTGCCCGGCTCCTTCTACCGGCGCCCCGCGCCAGACCAGCCGCCCTTCAAGGAGGTCGGCGACCGGGTGGAGCCGGGCGACGTCATCGGCCTGGTCGAGGTCATGAAGAGCTTCAACGAGATCAGGGCCGACGTCGCCGGCACCATCTTGAGTTTCGCGGTGGAGGACGAGGAGCCGGTGATGGCCGGTGCGGTCCTCGTCGAACTGGAAGGCTGAGACGATGACGATCCGTCGCCTGTTCATCGCCAACCGCGGCGAGATCGCGGTGCGGATCATCCGCGCCGCCAGAAGCCTGGGGATCGAAACGGTCCAGGCCTATTCCGAAGCCGACCGCGACATGCTGGCGGTCCGGCTTGCCGATGGAGCGGTCTGCGTCGGCCGTCCGGCCGCCCGCCACTCCTACCTCAACGCCGCCGGGCTGGTCGCCGCGGCGCGGGAAGCCGGCTGCGACGCCATCCATCCCGGCTATGGTTTCCTGGCCGAGAACGCCGAGTTCGCCGAGATGGTGGAAGCGTTCGGGCTGGTCTTCGTCGGGCCGAAGGCAGACACCATCCGCCGCATGGGCGACAAGGCCGCCGCCCGCACCGCCGCCATCGCAGCCGGCGTGCCGGTGGTGCCCGGCTCGCAGGGGCGTGTCGCCGATGTCGAGGCGGCGCTCGCCGCCGCGGAGGACATCGGCTATCCGGTGATGATCAAGGCGGCGGCCGGCGGCGGCGGGCGCGGCATCCGCATCGCCGAGACGCCGGACGAGCTGCGCCGCCTCGCCCCGCAGGCGCAGTCGGAGGCCCAGGCCGCCTTCGGCGACGGCGGGCTCTATCTGGAGCGGATCATCGACAATGCCCGCCACATCGAGGTGCAGATCCTCGGCGACGGCACGCGGGCGGTGCATTGCTTCGAGCGCGAATGCTCGCTCCAGCGCCGTCGCCAGAAGGTGTGGGAGGAGGCGCCGGCCGCCTGCCTCGACGAGGCCACCCGGGCGCGGCTGTGCGCCTCGGCCGTCGATCTGGCCGAAAGCGTCGGCTACCGCGGCGCCGGCACGCTGGAATATCTCTATGACGAGACGACCGGCGCCTTCTACTTCATCGAGATGAACACCCGCATCCAGGTCGAGCATCCGGTGACGGAGATGATCACCGGCATCGATCTGGTGGCGGCGATGATCCGCATCGCCGGCGGCGAGCCGCTGCCCGTCACCCAGGATCGGGTGATGCGGACCGGCCACGCCATCGAAGTGCGCATCAATGCCGAGGATCCGGCAGCCGGCTTCATGCCCGATCCCGGCACCATCGAAAGGCTGGCCGTGCCGCAGGACCCGGCGGTGCGCTTCGACGGCATGATCTACGAGGGCTACACGGTTCCACCCTTCTACGATTCGCTGCTCGGCAAGCTGATCGTCCATGGCGCGACCCGTGCCGAGGCCATCGACCGCCTCGCCGCGGCGCTGGAAGGCTTCGCCGTCACCGGCGTCAAGACCACCATCCCGCTGCACAAGGCGCTTGCCGCCGATCCGGATGTCCGGGCGGGCAAGGCGCACACCCGGTTCCTGGAAGGCTGGCTGGCCGGGAACCCCGCATTCACTCCCCCGAAGGCCGCGCAATAGGAGCACCGGATGCAGACCCGCTATTCCTACGGTGGCGACGAGCACATCTTCGTCGAGATGGACGAGGAGATGTCGCTCGAAGCCTTCTTCAAGAGCATGTCGATCACCAATGCGGTCCGCGCCGCGCGGATCGAGGGAATCACCGAGATCTGCCCGGCCAACGGCAGCTTCCAGATCAAGTTCGATCCCGACCGCATCGCGCCCGATGCCCTGATGGGCGCGTTGCAAGCGCTCGAACAGGCGGCGGAGCAGGCTGACAAGCGGCTGGAGACCCGCATCATCGAAGTCCCGGTCTTCTACCGCGATCCCTGGACCACCGAGACGCTGAGGCGCTTCCGCGAGCGGCACCAGGATCCCCAGAGCACGGATCTGGACTATGCGGCGCGGATGAACGGCTACGACACGGTGGAGCAGTTCATCCACGCCCACCATGCCGCCCCCTGGTTCGTCTCGATGGTTGGGTTCGTCGCCGGCCTGCCCTTCCTCTACCAGCTGGTCGAACGGTCGCGGCAGATCCAGGTGCCGAAATACCTGCGCCCGCGCACCGACACGCCCAAGCACACCATCGGCCATGGCGGCTGCTTCGGCTGCGTCTATTCCGTGCGCGGGGCCGGCGGCTACCAGATGTTCGGCATCACGCCGATGCCGATCTACGACCCGACCCAGAAGGTCTCCTATCTGCGCGAGTTCATGGTGTTTTTCCGGCCGGGCGACATCGTGAAATGGAAGCCGATCGACCGCGAGGAGTACGACGCCATCACCGCCGACGTCGCGGCCAACCGCTATGAGCCGCGCATCCGCAAGGTCACCTTCGACCTCGACGGCTTCAACGCGGACATCGACGGCACCAACCAGCGGCTGATGGAGACCCTCCATGGCGTTTAAGGTTCTCAACCCCGGCCTGCTGACGACGGTCCAGGATCTCGGCCGGCCCGGCTATTTCCATCTCGGCATCCCGATGTCGGGGGCGATGGACCGCTACGCGCTGCGCGCCGCCAACCTGCTGGTCGGCAACCCCGAAGGCGCCGCCGCCCTGGAGGCGGTCTTCATGGGCCCGCAGCTCGAGTTCGAGGTGGACGCGACCGTCGCCGTCGCCGGCGCCGACCTGCCGGCACGGGTCGACGGCGAACCGCACCCGGCATGGACGGCCTTCCCGGTCCGCGCCGGACAGGTGCTGTCCTTCGACTATCTGAAGGGCGGCGCCCGCGCCTACATCGCGATCTCCGGCGGCATCGACACGCCGCCGGCACTGGGCAGTCGCTCCACCTACATCATCGGCGCGCTGGGCGGCTATCACGGCCGGGCGCTGGCGGCCGGCGATATGGTGCCGCTGGGGACGCCGCGCGCCGTCCAGCATGGGATGGAGGTGCCCGAGGCGCTGCGCCGCACGGTCGGCAAGAGCGCCGAGCTGCGCGTGCTGCCCGGCCTGTACTGGCGCCTCATCACCGAGGAGGCCGGGCGCAACTTCTTCGAGGACAGCTGGAAGGTGGCGCCGGAGGCCGACCGCATGGGCTACCGCTTCCGCGGCGGCCGCCCCTTCAGCTTCGAGCCACGCGACCAGCCCTTCGGCGCCGGCTCCAACCCCTCCAACATCGTCGACGCCTGCTATCCCTACGGGTCGATCCAGGTACCCGGCGGCACCGAACCGATCGTGCTGCATCGCGACGCCGTGTCGGGCGGCGGCTATTTCACGCTGGGCGCGGTGGTTTCCGCCGACATGGACCTGATCGGCCAGATGCAGCCCCACACCGGCGTCCGCTTCGTCAAGGTCGACATGGAACAGGCGCTGGCCGCCCGCGCCTGCGAGGCGCAGCGGCTCGCCCGCCTGCGCGAAGCCCTGGCCTGAGTTCTAGCGGAGGCGGCCCCCGTCCGCCGCCTCCCTCCGCCTTCCGAAAATCCGCATTCCTGAAAATCCGCACTGCCCAATCCCATGCCGTGGAGACCACCCGCATGAACGCCCTTGCTCGCGCTCTCGTCGCCGGTACCGTTCTTGGATGCAGCCTCGCCGCCACCCTGCCGGCCTCCGCCGCCGAGTGGTTTCCCTATCCGGCGGTGGAGGTGACGCCCGCCTTCTCCACCGATGGCAAGCCGAAGGACATCTCCTACAGCCCGCTGCCCAAGGCGGCCAAGGCGGCCAAGGCATGGGACATCTGCGTGTCCTTCCCGCACATGAAGGACGCCTACTGGCTGGGCGTCGATTACGGCGTGGTCGAAGAGGCCAGGCGGCTGGGCGTGAAGGCCAACATCGTCGAGGCCGGCGGCTACACCGAACTGAACAAGCAGATCAGCCAGATCGAGGATTGCGTCGCCCGCGGGGCCAACGCCGTGGTGATCGGCGCCATCTCCTTCGACGGGCTCAACAATCTGGTCGCCGAACTGGCGAAGAAGAACATCCCGGTGATCGACGTCATCAACGGCATCTCCTCGCCGGCACTGACCGCCAAGTCGCTGGTGTCCTTCCACACCATGGGCGCCGAGGCCGGCCGCTACCTCGCGGCCAAGCACCCGGCCGGCAGCCCGCCGGTGAAGGTCGGCTGGTTCCCCGGCCCGGCCGGTGCCGGCTGGGTCGAAGCCGCCAACAAGGGATTCCAGGAGGCGGTCGCCGGATCGGCGGTGCAGGTGCTGGAGCCGCGCTACGGCGACACCGGAAAGGAGGCGCAGCTGCGGCTGGTGGAGGACGTGCTGCAGGCCACGCCCGACGTCACATACATCGCCGGCACCGCCGTGACCGCCGAGGCGGCCCAGGGCCTGCTGCGCGAACGCGGGTTGACCGACAAGATCGGCCTGATCGCCTTCTACATGACCCCCGGAGTCTACCAGGGCATCAAGCGCGGCTTCATCCAGGCGGCCCCGGCCGATTCCATGGTCATCCAGGGCCGGATCGCGATCGACCAGGCGGTGCGCGCGCTGGAAAAGCGGGATCTGGTCCGCCATGTCGGCCCGAAGATCTTCGTCGTCGACAAGACCAACGTCGGCACCGTGCCCCGCGACAGCATCCTGCCGCCCGACAATTTCAGCCCGATCTTCGGCGTGAAGTGATCCCGCCCCCATCCCGTGCGGGCCGACCGACGGTCCGCGCGGGAGCCCCCATCCGGAGCGCGCCTATGCCCCCGCCAATGCTCCCGCCCGTCCTGATCCGGACGGTCGCCCTGACCAAGCGCTATCCCGGCGTCACCGCCCTCGACCGGATCGATTTCGACCTGCGTGCGGGCGAGGTGCATGTGCTGTTCGGGGAGAATGGTGCCGGCAAATCGACCCTGATCTCGCTGCTGGCCGGCGTGTCCCCCCCGACGGACGGCGAGATCCTGGTGCGCGGCAACCACGCCCGCTTCACCGGCGTCGCCGATGCCCGCGCCGCCGGCATCTCCGCCGTCTTCCAGGAGTTCTCGCTGGTTCCGACCCTGACGGTAGCGGAAAACCTGTTCCTCGGCGACGAGCCGCGCACCGGCCCCTTCCTCGACCGCAAGGCGATGCGACGCAAGGCCGCCGCGCTGTTCGCCGACCTCGACTTCGCCATCGACCCGAAGCGTCTGGTCGCCACAATGAGCCGTGCCGAGCAGCAGATGGTCGAGATCGCCAAGGCCCTGCACGGCGAGGTCGGCATCCTGATCCTCGACGAGCCGACGGCGTCGCTCACCGATCGCGAGGTCGACCATCTGTTCGCCGTCATCGCCCGCATGAAGGCGCGCGGCGTCGGGATCGTCTACATCTCGCACCGGATGCAGGAGTTCGCCCGCATCGCCGACCGCGTCACCGTCCTGCGCGACGGCCGACGGATCGGGACCGTGGCGATGGCCGACACCAGCGAGGCGGCCCTGCTGGAGATGATGGCCGGCCGCGCCATCGCCGAAGTGTATCCGTCGATCACCCGCAATCCCGGCCCCGCCCTGCTGAGGGTCGAGGGCCTGCATGCCTGGGGCGTCCACGGCATCGACCTGGAGGTTCGTCCCGGCGAGGTGCTGGGCGTGGCCGGGCTGGTCGGGTCCGGCAAGTCGCGCAGCTTCCGCGCACTGATGGGGCTGCTGCCGATCCATAGCGGACGGGTGACGCTGCATGGAGCCGACGTCACCGGGGCCGACACCGGCGACCTGATGCGGGCAGGCGCCTGCTATGTGCCGCCCGACCGCAAGAACGAGGGGCTTCAGTTGGCCTTCAGCACGCGCGAAAACCTCGCGCAGGGGGAGTTGGCCGGCGCCGAAAGCCGCTTCGGCCTGCTGCCCTGGCGGCGCATCCGCAGGCGCTGCGAGGCGACCGCCGAGCGGGTCGAGCTGCCGGTCTCCTACCGCGGCCGTGCCGTGGCCCAGCTGTCGGGCGGGAACCAGCAGAAGGCGCTGTTCGGCCGGGCGCTGGGCCGCGACTACGATCTCTACATCCTCGACGAACCGACCGTCGGCGTCGACATGGGCGCGCGCGCCGCCATCTACCGGCTGATCCGCGAGCTGGCGGAGGCCGGCAAGGCGGTGGTGGTGATCTCCTCCGATCTGCCGGAGGTCATGAACCTCGCCCATCGCCTGCTGGTCTTCGCCCATGGCCGCATCGCCGCCGAGCTGGAAGGCGACGCCATCACCGAGGCGGCCATCCTCGCCCATTTCTTCGATCCGGTTCCTTCCGCCTCCACTCCCGCCTTCACCCTCGACGAAGCGAGACTGCCCGCATGAGCGCCACCTCCTCCGCCGCTCCCCCATCCTCCAACACAGCGCCGGTCACCACCACCGTCCGGCTGCGGACGGCAGGACGGGCGCTGTTCATCCGCCTGGGCGTGCTGCCCTTCTTCCTGGCAGCGGCGCTGATCGTCTTCGGGCTGGCGTCCGACCGCTTCCTGACCGCGGACAACCTGATCAATGTCGCCCGGCAGTCGGTCTATCTGGTGCTGGTGTCGATGGGCCAGATGATGGTGCTGATCACCGGCGGATTCGATCTGGCGGTCGGGGCGACCGTCGCCCTCACGTCCGTCGTGTCGGCGCTGGTGATGGCGGGGCTCGGCACGGCCTTTCCCGACATGCCGGTCCTGGCGATCGCCTGCGGCGCACTGGCCGGCTTCGCGGTCGCCGGGCTGGTCGGGCTGGTGAACGGCACCGGCGTCGCCGTCTTCGGCGTGTCCCCCTTCATCATGACGCTGGGCGTCAGTTCGGTGGCGGCCGGCGGCTCGCTGTTCCTGACCGGCGGCGTCCCGGTGTCCGGCCTGCCGCCGCAATTCGCCGACATGTTCGGCTTCGGCCGTTGGCTCGGCATTCCGGTGCCGGTCATGGTCGCCGCGGTTGCGATCGCCGCCGCCTGGATCGTCATGACGCGCACCCGGACCGGCGCCCATCTCTATGCCGTGGGCGGCAACATCAAGGCCGCCAAGCTGTCGGCGATCAACACCCGGCGCACCCTGGTCGTCGCCTATGTCCTGTGCGCCCTGATCGCGGCGCTGACCGGGCTGCTGCTGACCGCCCGCGTGGAATCGGGGGAAGCCAACCTGGGCGGAACCATTGCGCTGGAATCCATCGCCGCATGCGTGATCGCCGGCGTGTCCCTGCGCGGCGGCATCGGCCGGGTGGAAACCGTGGTTCTGGGCGCCTTCTTCATCGTGCTGGTGCAGAATGGGATGAATCTGGCGCAGATCGGCTCCTATCTGCAGATGGTCCTGCTCGGGGGCCTGCTGATCCTCGCGGTGATCTTCGACCAGCTCCGCTATCGCATGATGATGGGCGCATGATGATGGATGCCGGGGCCCCGGACGGCGCCGGTCAGGCGAGCCCCAGCAGGAGTCTGGCATTGCCGCCCAGGATCAGCGCGCACTCCTCGTCCGGCAGGTCGGAGGCCAGGATTTCGGTCAACGGAAAGGGCGAACTGAACAGCTTGGGCGACGAATAGAAATCGGTGCCCAGCAGCAGACGGTGCGCCCCGGCGCTCCGGACGAAGGTCTCGATCATGTGCGACACCGGAACCATCACCCCGGTATCGAAGACGATGTTGGGGTGCCTGCGCGCGATGTGCGGCATCCAGTGGGCGAAGTCGGGCGAGGAGAAGGCGTCCAGCGCCACGAAGCGGACATCCGGAAAACGCTCCGCCAGCACCTCCAGCTTCCAGGGCGATTCCAGCTTGGAGTCGCCGATGATGTGGATGAAGGCCGGCACGCCATGGTGCCGCACCCGCTCCAGCAGGGCGTCCATCCGCGGATGGTCGATGGCGCAGCCCTGGAAGCGATGGTGCCAGACGATGCCCTTCATCTGCAGCACCTCGACGCAGCGGTCGATCTCGTCCAGCGCCGCGTCCCCCTCCAGCGGCGAGACGGTGCCGAGCGCCGCCGGGAACCGGGCGCTCCAGCGGTCGCGGTACTCCGCCACCCTGTCGTTCACCCGGCGGGTGTCGGCGATGCCGTCGGGCGCCTGGTAGCCGTTGGACGGCATCAGCAAAGCCTGGGCGATGCCGTGGCGGTCCATGAAGGCGATCCGCTTGTCGGCGTCGGCCACCATGTCACCGGCGCACTGCGGCCCCTTGCCGACGATGTCGAGCGAGCCGACATGGTGGTGCAGATCGAAGACGTCGAAGGATTGGGCGTTACGCATCGGATTTTCTCCAGAATTCGCTGTAGTCGGGAGGCCGTCTGTCGCGGAAGGCGCCAAGCCCCTCCGCCCATTCCCCGGCAGGCACCTCGGCCAGCATGCCGCGCACCTCGGCCCAGTCGAGCGGCGCGGTGCGGCGCACCGCCCGCTTGACCGCGGCGACGGCACCGGGCGGCGCCCCGTCGGTGATGGCGCGGGCAAGCTCCACCGCACGGTCCACCAGTTCGGCCGCCGGCACGACGCGCGACACGAGACCCAGCGCCGCGGCCTCCGCCGCGCCGATCCGGCGGCGGGTCAGGATCAGGTCCAGCGCGTGGCGGGGACCGGCGATCTGCACCAGCCGGGCGAGCCCGGTGTTGGGCACCACCCCAAGCCCCAGTTCCGGCAGGGCGAAGATCGCATCCTCCGCCGCGACGGCGAGGTCGCAGCACAGCATCAGCTCGAACCCGCCGCCCAGCGCCCGGCCATGGACCGCCGCGACGGTCGGGCGCTGATGGCTGTCCAGCCGTTCGAACAGGTCCATCGGCGTCGGGCCGGACGGCTGAGGCGTCATCCATCCGGCCTGCAGCAGGTCGCCGATGTCGGCCCCGGCGCAGAAGGATGGCCCGTCCCCGGCTATGACCAGGGCGCTGGCCTGCCGGGCTTCCGGCCGGTCGAGGGTGTCGAGCAGCGCCGCCACCAGATCGCCGGCCAGCGCGTTGTGACGGTCGGGCTTCGACAGGGTGACCAGCCCGACCGTCCCGCGCCGTTCGAAACGGACGGCCATCTCAGGGCGCCGGATAGGCGAGCTTGCCGCCGGCCTTGGCGGCGGGATAGACCACCTCCTCGCCCTCCTTGCGGTGCTGGACGATGACCATCGTCTCGTCGGACAGCAACTGGTGCAGGCCGCCGCCCTCTGACGCGCGGTAACCGATCTTGCCGTACGGAGTGTCGAAGGTCGCGGTCGACAGCACCTTGCGCACCTTGTCCTGATCGAGGCTGCCGGCCGTCCTGATCGCGTCCGCCAGCGTCATCATGCCGGCATAGCCCTGGGGGAAGACCGGGGCGATGGCCTGTCCCTTCGCCTCAACCTTGCGGATCAGTTCGGCGGCGGCCGGGGTGCGGTCGGCGGTGGACCATTCGGTGATCATGGTCAGCCCCTCGCTCATGTCGCCGTAATCGGCGCGGCGGTCCCCGGCCGACACCACCATGGTCAGCTTCGGCTTGATGCCCAGGCTCTTCATCTGGCGGACGAGCTGGAGATTGTCGCCCGAATAGCCGACCGAGAAGAAGGCGTCCGGGTTCAGCGACTTGACGCGGGAAAGGACCGGCGAGAAATCGGGCGAGCCGGACTTGAACGGCTCCTTCATCACCAGCTTCATCCCGGCCTTGGAGAAATACTCCTCGGCGTATTTCGCCGCATCGGCGCCGTAGAGCCCGTCCTCATAGGCCAGCGCCACCGTGTTCACCTTCGGCTCGATGGAGGCGAGGAAGCGCGAGGCGGCCTTCTGGCGGTGATAGTCCCAGATGTAGATGTGATAGTACCAGTCCTCCTTGCCGAAGCTGGTCTCCAGCCGGACCGAGGAGGAGCCGGTGTGGATGAACAGTGGCTTGTAGCGCTTCACGCTGGACAGCAGGGCGAAATCGGCCGTGCTGCCGTAGCCGCCGACGAAGGCGTAGACCTTGTCCTCGGTCACCATCTTGGCGGCGATGGTAGCGGCGGTGTTCGGCTCGCTCTTGGTGTCCTCGATCAGCAGTTCGACCGGCCGGCCCAGCAAGCCGCCGCCGGCGTTGATCTCCTCGGCGGCGAACTTCACGCCGGACAGGATCGTCTGGCCGCCGACCGCCAGCACGCCGGTCAACGGCAGCGGGACGCCGATTCTGATCGGCCCGGCCGTCTGGGCCGGTGCCTGGGCAACCGCCTGCGGCACCCAC
Source organism: Azospirillum thiophilum (assembly GCF_001305595.1). Taxonomy (NCBI): domain Bacteria; kingdom Pseudomonadati; phylum Pseudomonadota; class Alphaproteobacteria; order Rhodospirillales; family Azospirillaceae; genus Azospirillum; species Azospirillum thiophilum. Next base: position 635,340 of record NZ_CP012403.1, on the reverse strand, counting down.
AGGGCGGCCATGGCGAGCGCTGCGGCACCCGCCGCGAGCGTCTTCAGAATGGGCATGGTTTCCTCCTGGTTCTTATGGTTGTTCAGCGCGTTCGTCCGGCCTGCTCAGCCGGACTGCTCAGCCGGCGGCGGCGCGCTCGAAGAAGGGAAAGCGCCGTCCGCCGATCTGCGGGAAGACGACGGTGACCGCGTCGCCCGAGCGCACCTCGACGGGTGCCGGGCCTTCCGACCCGCTGTCCGACCGGCCGACAAGCCGGCTCAGCATGCGGGGGCCCTCGGCCAGATCGACCAGCACCACGGTATAGGGAAGCTGTCCCTCCCACTCCGCCCCCTGGAAGGCGACGGCGACATGGGTGAAGGAGAAGACCGTTCCCCTGCCCGACAGCCGCTGCCAGCCGAGCGCGGTGCCGCTGCAGCGCGGGCAATGGCGGCGCGGGTAGTAGAAGAGGTGCCCGCAGCTTCCGCATTTGGGAAACAGCAGCTCCTGCCGGTCGCAGCCGGCCCAGAAGGGGGCGCTGGCCTCGGTCGGCTCGGGCGGGGTGGCGAACAGGTCGAGCATCAGTTTCGCTCCAGGATCATGGCGCCGCAGACGGAGAAGATGCCGCCGTTCCCGCTGACCAGGGCGCGGCGGGCACCCTCGACCTGCCGGCGCCCGGCCTCGCCGCGCAGCTGGCGCACCGCCTCGGTGATGTGGAGCATGCCGCCGATGTGGGCCTGCGACAGCAGCCCGCCATGGGGGTTCAGCGGCCAGCGCCCGCCGAGATCCATGGCGCCGGACCGGACCAGCGCCCCGGCCTCTCCCGGACGGGCGAAGCCCAGCGCCTCCAGCGACACCAGCACCGAGATGGTGAAGGCGTCGTGCAGGTTGGCGACCTGGATGTCCTCCGGGCCGATGCCGGCGGCCTCATAGGCGTCGGCTCCGGCCGCCGCCATGCCCAGCTGCGGGATGTCGGGCATCAGGGCGACCGAATTGTGCGTGGTCTTCATGCCGATGGCGCGGATGTTGACCGACCGCGACCGGCCCTGAGGAGCACGCCCGGCCCGCGTCAGCACCAGCGCCCCGCCGCCGTCCGACACCAGCGAGCAGTCGAGCAGGCGCAGGGGGCTGCTGATCGTCCGGCTGGCCCGGTAATCCTCCAGCGTGATCGGCTTCCTCATCTGCGCGTTGTCGTTCAGCAGCGCGTGACGGCGCGTCACCAGGGCGACGGCGGCGAGATCCTCGTCGCCCGCGCCATGGAGGTCGAGATAGCGCTGGGCGAGCAGGGCATAGGGGATGACCATGCCGTGGACGCCGAACGGTTCCTCCCACTCCTCGCCGCCCAGCAGGTTGCGCATGTGCAGCCCCTGGGCGCCGGCCGGCCGGCCGGTCAGCGCATTCTCGCCATAGACGCAGGCGACGACCTCGCAATAGCCGCTTTCGACCGCCCAGACCGCCTGTTGCAGCATGGTCATGCCGGTGACGGTGCCGCCGACATCGACGGTGCAGGCGAAGCGCGGCGCCACCCCCAGATATTCCGCCAGCGTCGAGGAGAACATGCTGTTCGGCGTCGCGTAGGGATCGAGGTTGATCAGCCCGTCGAGGTCGGACAGGGCGAATCCGGCATCGCGAAGGGCGGCGAGGACCGCCATCGCCTGGATTTCGACCGATGACAGTCCGGGCAGGCGGCCGACCGGGGTCTCGCCGATGCCCGTGATGACGACGTCGGAACCGACGGTCGGCATTGGGTGTCCTCCGAACGTGATGCGTCAGATGCCGAGATAGGCGCTGCGCAGTTTCTGGTGGTTGACCACCTCGGCCATCGGGCCGGCGAGCGCGGTGCGCCCCTCCTCCAGCACGATGCAGTGGTCGGCGATGTGGGTGGCGTAGCCGACATTCTGTTCGGCCATGACGATGGCGCAGCCGCTCTCCCGCTTGATCTTGGCCAGCGTGGCAAACATGTCCTCGACGATGATCGGTGCCAGCCCGGCCGACGGCTCGTCCAGGATCAGGGCCGCCGGCTCCGTCATCAGCGCCCGCCCGATCGCCAGCATCTGGCGCTGGCCGCCGCTCATCGTGCCGGCGATCTGGCGGCTGCGTTCGCGCAGGATGGGGAAATAGCCGCAGACCGTCTCCCTCAGCCGCTCGTAGGGCGCCAGCCTGCGCACGCCGGCCGCCGCGCAATGGGCGCCGCGCAGATTGTCCTCGACGGTGAGGTTGGGGAAGCAGCGCGCCCCGTCCGGCACCAGCACGACGCCATGGGCCGGCAGTTGCCAGGGCGCGTAGCCGCTGAGATCGCGGCCGTCGAGCGAGAGCTGGCGCCCGCTGGTGGCGACGGTGCCGACCAGGGCCCGCAGCGCGGTGGTCTTGCCGGCGCCGTTGGAGCCGAGAACGACCAGCATGTGCCCGCTCTCCACCGCGAAATCCAGCTGGTGGAGCACGCGCAGCCGCTCGTAGGAAGCGCCGCCGATCCGTCCGACGAAGCGGCTCATTGGGCGAACCCCTTGCCGAGATAGGCTTCGCGGACCGCCCCGTCGGCCAGCACGGCTGCCGGCGCGCCCTCGGCCAGCAGGCGGCCGTTGTTGAGGACGACGACGCGATGGCACAGCGTCGTGATGACACGCATCAGATGCTCGATGATCACGATGCTGATCCCCCGGGCATGGACGTCGCGGATGAGGGCCATGACGTCCACCGAATCCTCGTGCGACAGGCCGGCCATCGCCTCGTCCAGCAGCAGCAGTTTGGGCGCGCAGGCCAGCGCGCGGGCGATCTCCAGCCGGCGAAGGTCGGTGACCGACAGGTCGCCGCAGCGGCGGCGGAACAGCGGCCCCAGCCCGCAGAAGGCGGCGATGGCGGCGGCGTTGTCCAGCCCCTCCAGCCGGTGGCGCTCGCGCCCGGCATAGAGCAGGGGAACCGACAGCACCTCCTCCACCGTCAGGGCCGGCGGCACGCGCGGGATCTGGTAGGTCCGCGCCAGACCGGACCGGACGATCAGGTCGGGCCGCCGGCCGGTCACGTCCTCGCGCTCGAGGTGGACACGGCCGCCGCGGACGGGAAGCTGGCCGGACACGGTGTTGACCAGTGTGCTCTTGCCCGAGCCGTTGGGGCCGATCAGGCCGGTGATCTCGCCCGCCGCGATGGACAGCGACACCCCGTCCAGCGCCTTCAGCCCGCCGAACGCCACGGTCAGGTCGCGGATCGAGAGGATGTCCGCGCGGGCGCCAGCGGCACCGGCATCGGGAGTTCCGGTATCAGGCATGGCGCTCCCTCTCCTTCTTCTTCGCGGTGCCGGAGCGGGCCAGCAGGCCCCTGCCGCGGCGCAGCAGCCCGACGATCCCCTGGGGCATGCCGATGACGAACAGGATGATCACCGCGCCGTAGACGACCTGATAGCCGGTGCCGCCGATGGTCGAGCGCGCCACCTCCTCCAGCGCCTTCAGGACGACGGCGCCCAGCAGGGGGCCGATCGTGGTGTCCATCCCGCCCAGCGTCGCGATGGCCAGCGGCAGCACGCTCCAGTTCGTGGTGAACACGTCGGTCGGCACGACGTAGCCGTACAGTCCGCCGTAGCAGGCCCCGGCCAGCCCGATCAGCACCCCCGACACGATGAAGGCGAAGATCTTCATCCGCACCACCGGCACGCCGCTGGCGGTCGCCAGTTCGGGCTTGGTGCGGATCATGAAGAAGGCGGGGCGGAAGCGCAGGCCGAGCAGCAGGTCGGAAATCCCCGCCGCGGCCAGCAGCAGCAACCCGATCAACGCGAGCTGCCAGCGCGGATCGCCGCCGGCCAGCACCGGCGGCGCGATGCCGCCGGCCCCGCCGGTCCAGTCGGGGAACACAACGACCAGCACCTGCATCGACAGGGCGAAGCCCAGCGTGGCGATGGCGAAATACATCCGCCTCAGCCGCAGGGTCAGCAGTCCGAGCAGGGTGGCGGCCAGCGCGCAGACCACCACCACCGCGACCCAGGCCAGCGCCAGCCCGACCAGCGGCTCGAACAGCGCCAGCGCATAGGAGCCGATGCCGAAGAAGGCGGCCGATCCCAGCGACACCTGGCCGGTGCGGGACAGGATGTCCCAGGCCAGCGCCGTGACGGCGGTGATGGCGACACCGATGGCGAGCTGGATCCAGAAGGGCCTGTCGATCCAGATCAGCGTCAGCGTGACCAGCAGGATGGCGGCATAGGGAAGGATGCGGGTGAGGCCGGTCTTCATGCCCGCCGCTCCGATCCGAACAGTCCGGTGGGACGAACCACCAGGACGAGGACGATGATGACGAAGGCGACGCCGTAGCCCCAGCTGCCGCCCCCCGGAACGAAGGTGGCGGTCAGGTTCTCCGCGGCGGACAGCAGGACGGCGCCGATCAGCGCGCCGCCGATGCTGCCGAGCCCGCCCAGCGCCACGATGGCGAAGGCGCGCATCACCAGATCGACGCCCACCAGCGGCTGCACATAGAGGATCAGGGCAACGAGACCGCCGCTGATGCCCGCCGTCAGCCCGCCGATCAGGAAGGACAGGCGGAACATCCGCGTCACGTCCACCCCGGTCAGCACGGCGAGCTGCGGATCGTCGGCGGCCAGGCGCAGCAGCAGCCCATGGCGGGTGCCCCGCATGAACCAGATCATCCCGGCATAGAGCGCGATGCCGACCAGCAGCACGACCACGTTGTTGCCCGGAACGATGACGCTGCCGATTTCCAGCGGCGGCAGCAGCGCCGGGGCATGCATGACGCGGGCGTCGGGCGTCCAGGCGATCATCGCCAGATTGATCAGCAGGATCGACAGCCCGATGGTGGCGAGGATCTGGTTGTGCTCGTCCTGCTTCAGGACGCGCGACAGGAAGCTGTCGAAGACCAGCCAGGACAGCGCCGTCATCGCCAGACCGGACAGCAGCATGCCGGCCAGCGGCGGCACGCCGACCGACTCGTAGAGGAAATAGGTCAGGAACGCGCCCAGCATGACGAATTCGCCGTGCGCGAAGTTGACGATGCCGGTCACGCCGAATTCCAGCGTCAGGCCCGACGCGATGGCCGCGTAGAGTCCGGCCGTGGTCAGGGCGAGAAGCAGCGACTGGGCAAGGAGTGCGCTTTCCATGCGAATGCCTCCCTCAGGTCCGATCGATCAGGCTGCGCGCGATCTGCAGGCGCTGCATTTCCGAGGTGCCCTCGCCGATGCGGAAGCCGCGCGCATCGCGGTAGATGCGCTCGACCGGCAGGTCGGCCATGAAGCCGGCGCCGCCGAAGATCTGGAGCACGCGGTCTGCCACCCGCCCGACCATCTCGGTCGCGTAGAGCTTGGCGCGCGACGCCGCGATGCGGGCATCCGGATGCTTCAGGTCGGACAGCCGGGCCGCCTTGGCGCAGAGCAGCCGGGCGGCGTCGATCTCGACGTCGCAGTCGGCCAGCATGAAGGCGATGGCCTGATGGTCGGCGAGACGCCGTCCGAAGGTCGTGCGGTCGCGGGCATGGGGCACCGCCAGATCGATCAGCCGCTGGGCCATGCCGACGCAGCGGCAGGATACGAAGAGCCGGTCGTTGTTGATGGTCGCCATCATCACGCCGAAGCCGGCGCCGGGGGCGCCCAGCACATGGCCATCCGGCACGAAGCACTCGTCGAAGCTCAGCGCCGAGATGTGGTAGCCGTGCCAGCCCAGCTTGCGGAAGCGGCGGTCGATCGCATAGCCCTTCGCCCCGCGCGGCACGATGAAGGTGGTCAGCCGGCCTTTCAGCGGCGCCTCGCGGTCGGTCACCGCCAGCACGATGGTGTGGTCCGCGGTCTCCGCATGCGAGATGAAGGTCTTCGCCCCCGACAGCAGCCAGCCGCCGTCGGTGCGCCGCGCCCGCGTCTTCAGCGCGTTCAGGTCGGAACCGGCGTCCGGTTCGGTCAGGGCGTAGGCGACGGTGCGCTCGGCGCGCATCAGCGGCCCGACGAACCACTCGCGCTGGCTTTCGTCGGCGAACAGCAGCGAGCCGGGCAGGTGCCCGCAGGCCTCGGCCAGCGGCATGCTGGTGTGGCCGATCGCCTCGTCGATGGCCGAGATGGCGACGCGGCTCAGCCCGGGTCCGCCGATCTCCTCCGGCATGTTGTAGCCGTAGATGCCGAGCTCGGCGGCCGACCGCCGCAGGTCGCGCATCAGGGCGGGATCGACGTCGTCGGCGCGGTCGACGGCCTCCTCGTGCGGGCGCAGGGCGGTCTCGACGAACCCGCGCACGGTGCGGACCAGCGCGTCGATGTCGTCGGCATTGCCGGCGACGTCGGCGGCGGCATAGGTCGAAAGAGCGTCCGTCATTGGCTTTCCACCCAGCTTTCGATGACTGTGCGCTGCACCTTGCCGGTGGTGGAGCGGGCGATGCGCTCGGGCGGCACGAAATGGATCGCCTTGGGCTGCTTGTAGCCGGCCAGTTCCCGGCGGCAGAGGGCGGAGAGTTCGGCGGCCTCCAGCCGCGGGTTGCTCGACACCACGACCGCCACCGGAATCTCGCCCCAGCGGTCGTCCTTCTTGCGGACGACCACGGCGTCGCGCACGTCGGGATGGCCGACCAGGACGCGTTCGATCTCGGCGGGATAGATGTTCTCGCCGCCCGACTTGATCAGGTACTTCGCCCGGTCCACGAAGTCGTAAAGGCCGTTGGGACGGCGGCGGAACAGGTCGCCCATGTGGAACCAGCCGTTGCGGAAGTCCTTGCGCGTCGCCTCGTCGTTGTTCCAATAGCCGCTGAACAGCGTCGGCCCGCGCATGGCGAGTTCGCCGATGCCGCCCTCGGCCACATCCTTGTCATCCGCGTCGACCAGCCGGATCTCGGCGCCGACGCTGGGCGCCTTGCCGAGGTCGGCGGTGTCGCCGCAGGGCAGCTGGCGGCCCGACAGCGGCGGGGTTCCGGTTTCGGTCGAGCCGAAGCAGTTGAGGAAATCGGCGCCGAGCAGGTCGCTCAGCCGCGCCACCTCGCCGGGCGGCGACAGGTCGGCCATCACGCCGCAGGTGCGGATGCCGCGCGGCCTCGTCGACCGGCGTTCCAGCACCTCGATCATCCGGCCCAGCGTGCCCGGCATGATCGACACCCATTCGAACGCCTCCGTCTCGATCTTGTCGGCGATGCGTTCGGGATCGAAGGCATCCAGCACGATCACCCGTCCGCCGGTCAGCAGGGCGTAGAGCGCCGGCTCGGTGCCGCCCATGTGGTAGAGCGGCGGCCAGCACAGGTTGGTGTTGCCCGGCCGCACTCCAAGGTCGAACGGCATGGCGCCCATGCGGGCCAGCTCGCAGCGGTGGGTCAGCACGGCCCCTTTCGGCATGCCGGTGGTGCCGCTGGTGTAGAGGATCAGCAGGGGATCCTCCGGCTCCGCCACGTCGGGCGGCGCCTCGGGTGCGGCGGCGAGCCGGCGTTCCCACTCCATGCCGAATTCGATCGCCGGAACCCGGCCGGCGGCGGTATCCGACAGCTTGCCGGCATGGCGGGGCGACACCAGGACAACCACCGGACCGACCAGCCCGATGCAGTGGTCCAGCTCCTTCGCACTGAGGCGCCAGTTCTGGCAGGCGGTGATGGCGCCCAGCCGGGCGCAGGCCAGTTGGACCTCGATGTATTCCAGGCGGTTTTCCGACAGCACTGCGACACGGGCGCCGCGCCCGACCCCCAGTGCCGCCAGCGCCGACGCACTGCGGTTCACCCGTTCGGCGAGCTGGGCGAAGGTCACGACGCGGTCGCCGTCCTCGACGGCGATGCGCTGCGGATGAAGGCGTGCGATGGAAGCGAACAGGCTTCCCACCGTCGATGCCGCCGCCCGCGCCACCAGGGCCGCGGCGCTGTCGGCCGAACTTTGTGTCAGGCTCATCGTCTTGCTCCTCCCCGTTCGTTTTATTAAGTATTTATTCCTTTTGTACTCATGATTGCTTAGGCTCCGAATGGTGCAGGACGGGTTACGGTGCCTTCAACGACCATCTCGGGCAGCAGACGCGAACCTGCGTCTCAGCCAGGGCATGGCCCGGCCGCCCAACTCGCGGCCTAGGAGCCCGCCGGCGAAATCCACCGCACCGACCAGCGCGTGCAGATCGACGCCGGTCGCCAGGCCGGACGTCTCGGCCAGCAGGACCAAATCCTCGGTCGCCACATTGCCGGCGGCGCCGGGAGCGAAGGGGCAGCCGCCGATTCCGCCTGCGCTGGCGTCCAGCCGCCGGATGCCGGCCTCGATGGCGGCATGGGCATTGGCGACGCCGAAGCCGCGCGTGTCGTGGAAATGCATGCCGATACGCTCCGCCGGCAGGCTGGACAGCAACGCCCGCAGCAGGCCCGTCACCTGCGCGGGGCCGGCGGCGCCGATGGTGTCGGCGATCACCACCTCGTCCACCCCCATCGCGGCGAAGCGCTCGGCCAGCCGGACGACGATGCCGGGATCGACGGGCCCCTCGAACGGGCATTCGAAGGCGACGGCGACATAGGCCCGCACCCCGCAGCCCGCCTGCATGGCCCGTCCGATCACGTCCATTGCGACGGCGGTGGCCTGGTCTAGCGTCATGTTGATGTTGCGCAGGTTCATCTGCCCGGTCGCCGCAACCACGGTGGCGACCTGCGGCGTCCCGCAGGCCAGCGCCCGTTCCAGCCCGCGCAGGTTCATGGTCAGGGCCGACAGCGCGACGCCGTCGAGATGGCGGGCTCCGGCGACGACCTCCTCCGCGTCGGCCATCTGCGGCACCGCCCTGGGCGAGGCGAAGCTGGCGGCCTCGATCCGCGTCAGGCCGGCGGCGGCCAGCCGCGACAGCAGATCGAGCTTGTCCGCCGTCGCGATCCGCACCGGCTGGTTCTGGAGCCCGTCGCGCGGGGCGACTTCGGTCAGCAGCAGCTGGTCCATCGCTCACCCCACCCGTCCGGCGCGGCGCAGGTCGCCGATGCGGTCCGGCCCATAGCCCAGGAGCGAGCCCAGCACCGCGTCGGTGTCGCGGCCAAGTTCGGGCGGTGGCGCGAAGCTGTCGGGGCCGGCGCCGGAAAACTTGATCGGGTTGCCCGGCACCCGCACCGACCCGCCCTGCGACAGCGGCAGGTCGACGACCATGTCACGGGCGACCACCTGCGGATCCGACAGCGCCTGGGCGAAGTCATAGACCGGGCCGCAGGGAACCCGCGCCTCGCGCAGCCGCGTCAGCCAGTTGGCGGCGGTGTCCTTGACCAGCTCCTCTTCCACGATCCGCTCGATCCGCGCCTTGTCGGCATAGCGGCCGGGCTGGAGGCGGTATTCGGGCGCCTCCAGTTCGGGTCGCCGGATCACCGGCAGCAGGCGCTCGAAGAAGGCGTCGCCGATGCAGGCGATGATGATGTAGCCGTCGGCGGTCCGGAACGCGTTGTAGGGGACATGGACGAAATGCCCGTTGCCCAGCCGTTCCGGGACATGGCCCGACATCAGGTGCATCGTGCCCATGTAGTTCAGCAGCGAGATCTGGGCGTCCAGCATCGACACGTCGACATGACGCCCCACCCCCGTCTGTGCCCGCTCGTTCAACGCGGCGAGCACGCCCATGGCGCCGAAGAGGCCGCCGGCCAGATCACCGATCGGAATGCCGGAGCGCAGCGGCGGCCCGTCGGGCAGTCCGGTGATGCTCATCCCGCCGCCCATCGCCTGCACGACCTGATCGAAGGCGGGTCGGTGCGGATCGGGACCGTCGCTGCCGAAGCCGGTGACCGAACAGGTGATGATCCGGGGATTGACCGCCGACAGCGCGGCGAAGTCGATACCGAGCCGCTCCGTCACCCCGGCGCTGAAATTGTCGAAGACCACGTCGCTCTTGCGGACGAGATCCAGGAAGACCGCGCGTCCCTCCTCGCTCTTCAAATCGATGCAGACGCTGCGCTTGCCGCGGTTGAGGGTGAGGAAATAGGCGCCCATGCCGTGACGCGAATAATCGGGATCGCCCGCCAGCAATTGCCGCGTGCCCTCGCCCCGGCCGGGAGGCTCGACCTTGATCGTCTCGGCGCCGAGGTCGGTCAACAGCATGGTGCCGTATGGACCGGACAGCATGTGAGTCAGGTCGATCAACCGGATGCCCTTCAGTGGTGCCATGCCCTTCATGCCCCAATGCTTCATCTGTCGGATGATTTGTTTGTTCAACAAATAGCAAGGGGTGTGCCAACATGCCGGGCATCGCACATTCCAAGGAAAATCAATCTCCTTGGCCATTTGCGGCAGGCGAGCCATGTTTCATGAAACGGAAAGAACGGCGTGATGAAACGCTTCATGAAACAAACGGGTGAAACGTCCGCCCATGAAGCCGGGCCGGATCACGGGAGGGAACCATGCCCGCATTGCTGGGCCATCGGCACAACGGCCGCCTGCGCCTCTGCTTTCTCAGCTACCGCCATCTGACCAATCTGGCCCGCAGCGTGCTGGACGAATATGCCAAGAAGGCCGAGATCGAGGTTATCGACCAGGCCTACGAGGCGGCGCTCGCCGTGGCGCGCGAACGCGAGGCGTCGGGCACGGTGGATGCCTTCGTCAGCGCCGGCGCCAATGCCAGCTATCTGCGCAGCACCCTGAAATCGCCGGTCGCCACCATCAATGTCGGCGGCTACGACATCCTGCTGGCGCTGCTGCGGGCGCGGGAGCGCTCCAACCGCGTCGGCATCGTCATGCACCGCCGCACCATCCCGGAACTGGATGCGATCAAGGGCTTGCTGCGCACCGAGGTGGAACAGGGCGCCTACGAAACGCCGGACGAGGCGGTAGCCTGCGTCAAGGGCATGGCAGAGCGCGGCTTTCCCGTCATCATCGGGTCGAGCGTGGTGGTGGAGGCGACCGAACGGCTGGGGATGGAGGGCATCCTGGCCTATTCGGTGGCGGGCGTGCGCCAGGGGCTCGACGACGCCTTGGAACTGGCCCGCATCGCCCGGCTGGAGAACGCCCGCTACGGCCAGTTGAACGGGGTGCTGCAGAATGTGCAGGAAGCGGTCCTGGCGGTCGATCCCGACGACCGGGTGACGGCGGTCAACCCGGCGATGGAGGCCCTGCTGGGAATCCCGCCCAACGCCGTTCTGGGCCGCATCGCGGCGGAGGTGGAGCCGGATTTGTCGCTGCGCGGCGTGCTGGCCAGCGGCGAGGCGGTCAAGGGCAGCGTCCTGCGCTTCCGCAGCCGCGACTGGATCGCCAACCGCATCCCGATCCGCGAGCATGGCCAGATCACCGGGGCCATGATCACCGTCTACGACGCCCGCACCATCAGCGAGGCCGACGTCAGCCTGCGCTCGCAGACGCGGCGGCGCTCCAACCGGACGACCCGCTACGCGCTGGCCGACATCGGGGGCGGCAGCCCCGCCATCGAACGGGCACGCGCCACCGCGCGACGCTTCGCCGCAAGCGACCTGACCGTGCTGATCTCCGGCGAGAGCGGCACCGGCAAGGAGCTGTTCGCCCAGGCCATCCACAATCTCGGTTCGCGCGCCGGCCGGCCCTTCGTCGCGATCAACTGCTCGGCCTTTCCCGACACCCTGCTGGAAAGCGAGCTGTTCGGGCATGAGGAAGGCGCCTTCACCGGTTCGCGCAAGGGCGGCAAGGTCGGACTGTTCGAGGCGGCACACACCGGCACGCTGTTCCTGGACGAGATCGGCGACATGCCGCTGCCGCTGCAGACCCGGCTGCTGCGCGTCCTCCAGGAACGCGAGATCGTGCGGCTCGGCAGCGTGGTGCCGATCCCGGTCGACCTGCGCGTGATCGCAGCCACCCATCAGCCGCTGGAGGAGCTGGTTGCACAGCGCAGCTTCCGCGCCGACCTGCTCTACCGGCTGAACACGCTGCGCCTGCGCCTGCCGCCGCTGCGCGACCGGGTGGAGGATGTCACGACTCTGGCCGAGGGCTTCGTCGCCGCCTGCCTGGAGCGGGCGCAGGCGGACATGGCGCCGTCGGCGGTGGTCGGCCCGCTGGGGCCCTGGTTCACCGCCTATGGCTGGCCCGGCAATGTCCGCGAGTTGGAGAACATCTGCGAGCGGCTGACCATGCTGGTGCTGCAGTTCGGCGGCGTCGCCGCCATTCCGCCCGACATCCTGCGGTACGACTGCCCGGAACTGTTCCCCGAACCGCCCGGCCTGGGAGAGGCCGGGGCGGCAGCGCATGACGGCGACGACCCGCGCGCCGCCATCGAAAGCGCTCTGTCGCACAGCAGCGGCAACCGTGCCGAGGCGGCGCGGCTGCTGGGCATCAGCCGGGCGACGCTGTGGCGGCGCATGCGGCAGCTGGGCATCGATCCGCCTGCCGGCGCCGGGAGCCGCTGAGGGGGCCGGATCGCGGCGGGACCGTTCAGCGCTGCGAGACCGATCCGGCGGCGGCCACCACCAGCGGGGCGAAGCGCTCCTCCATCTCCTCCGGGGTGAAGCGCGCGCGGGAGACGGCGATGTTCAGCGCGCCCACCGGCACGCCGCCCGGCCCGGTGATGGCGGCGGCGACCGACAGGTCGCCGTGATAGAACTCCTCGAACGCGGTGGCATAGCCGCGCACCGCCGACTTGGCGATCTTCGCCAGCAAATCCTCGCGCCGCCAGGTGGTGTGCGGGGTGAAGTCCTGCAAATCCATCCTGTCGACCAGCGCCGCCGCCTCCGCCGCCGGCAGGCGCGACAGGATGGCGACGCCGGGGGCGGTGCAGAAGGCCGGCATCCGCGTGCCGACGATGACGTCGGTGTTCAGCACATGACGGCTCATGAAGCGCGACACGAAGACGATCTCCGTCCCGTCCATCACGGTCAGGTTGATCGTCTCCTCGGTCGTCTTGCTGAGATGCATCAGGTACGGCATCGCGCGCTCCAGCATCGCGTTGCTGCGAAGATAGTGGTGCGCGAGATCCAGCGTGCGGACGGTCAGCTCGAACCGCTTGGTCACCGGATCCTTCC
>NZ_CP012403.1:0-17500 GCF_001305595.1 Azospirillum thiophilum | reverse complement strand
TCGGCAAGGCGGTCGGGCTGTCGGTGCTGGACGGGCACACCGGCCTGCTGCTGTCGTCTTCGGTGGCGCTGAGCATGGCGGTGACCCCGGCGATCGGCGCCGCCGCACAGCGGCTGGCCCAGGCCATCGAGGCGCGCAAAGGCGCCGAAGCGTTCGGCATCGAGACCAGCGATCTGAAAAGCCATGTGTTGATCTGCGGCTATGGCCGGGTCGGCAAGGCGGTCGCCCGGCTGCTGACCGAGCATGACATCGCCTATGTGGCGCTGGATCTGGAACCGCAGCGCATCGCCGCCGCGCGCAACGACGGACTGCCGGTCTATTACGGTGACGCCAGCCAGGGCAGCGTCCTGCGCGCCGCCGGGATCGAGCGGGCGCGGGCGGCCGTCATCACCCTGAACCGGCCGGACGCGGCCCACCGCGCGGTGGAGGCGATCCACACCACCGCGCCGTCCTTGCCGATCATCGCCCGCGCCCATGATCTGGGGCAAAGCGCCACCCTGACCGCGGCCGGGGCCAGCGCCATCGTACCGGAGACGATGGAGGCCAGCCTGCAACTGGCCGGCCTGGTGCTGCGCAGTGCGGGTGTCGAAGCCGCTGCGGTCGATCTCAGCCTGAAGGCGTACCGCGAGGGGAACTACAGCGCGCTCGCCGATCCGAAAGCCCCCTGACCGACCTACCGCGCGAACACCCGCGCCCGATCGACGTGGATGGAGCAGCGGTCGCCGGCAACGATGCCCAGGGAGGCAAGGCGCTCGCGGTCCATCTCAGCCTCCAGAGCCAGGCCTGCCAGTTCGATCTCGATCCGTGCATCGGGGCCGATGACATGGATGCCGGAGATCCGGGCTGGACCGGCCGATGCCGGCGTGACGCCCAAATCATGCGGCCGGACATAGGCCACTGCCGGTCCCTGCACGCCACCCTCGATCCGGATCGACAGGGCGCCGTTGCCGACATGGGCGATCCCCCCCTCCACCATGCAGTCGAATCGGTTCACCTGCCCGAGAAACTCGTAGACGAAGGCGGAGGCGGGATGATCATAGACCTCCGCCGGGGTGCCGATCTGCTCGATCCTGCCCTGGTTCATCACCACGACGCGGTCGGCCAGTTCCAGCGCCTCCTCCTGGTCGTGGGTGACGAAGACGGAGGTGATGTGGATGTCGTCGTGCAGCTTGCGCAGCCAGCGCCGCAGCTCCTTGCGGACCTTGGCGTCGAGCGCGCCGAAGGGTTCGTCGAGCAGCAGCACCTTCGGCTCGATGGCGAGCGCGCGGGCGAGGGCGACGCGCTGGCGCTGGCCACCCGAAAGTTGCACCGGGTAGCGGCCGGCGAAGGGTGAAAGCTGGACCAGTTCCAGCAACTCCTCCACGCGCCGCCGGATCTCGGCCGACCCCAGGCGCTGGCTGCGCGGTCGCACCTTCAACCCGAAGGCGATATTGTCGAACACCGACATGTGCCGGAACAGGGCGTAATGCTGGAAGACGAAGCCGACCTGGCGGTCGCGTGGCTTCAACCCCAGCGCCTCCTCCCCGTTCAGCAGCAGGCCGCCCGCATCGGGGCTTTCCAACCCGGCCATGATGCGCAGCAGCGTGGTCTTGCCGGAACCGGAGGGACCGAGCAGGGCCAGAAGCTCGCCCGACTCGACCTCCAGATCGACGGCGTCGAGTGCGGTGAAGGTGCCGAAGCGCTTGGTGATGCCTGAAACCTGGATCGCCATGGTTTCCCGTTTTCCTCTCCGATGCCGGCAATCAGTGCCGGGCCGCAGCCAGTTCTTCCCCGAAACGCCACTCCAGCGCCGTCTTCACCACCAGTGTGACGAGCGCCAGCATGGCCAGCAGCGAGGCGACCGCGAAGGCGGCGACGAAGTTGTATTCGTTATAGAGAATTTCGACGTGAAGCGGCATGGTGTTGGTCTCGCCCCGGATATGGCCAGAGACGACCGACACGGCGCCGAACTCGCCCATCGCGCGGGCGTTGCACAGCAGGACGCCATAGAGCAGGCCCCATTTGATGTTGGGGACCGTCACCCGCCAGAAGGTCTGCCAGCCCGACGCTCCCAGCACCAGCGCCGCCTCCTCCTCGTCGGATCCCTGTTCCTGCATCAGCGGGATCAGTTCGCGCGCGACGAAGGGAAAGGTGACGAAGATGGTGGCGAGCACCAGACCCGGCACGGCGAAGATGATCTGGATGCCGGCATCGCGCAGATAGGACCCGAACAGGCCGTTCAGCCCGAACAGCAGCACATAGATCAGGCCCGAGATCACCGGCGACACCGAGAAAGGCAAATCGATCAGGGTGATGAGCAGATTCTTGCCGCGGAAATCGAATTTGGCGACGCACCAGGAGGCGGCGACACCGAACAGCAGGTTGGCAGGAACCGAGATGACGGCGACGATCAGCGTCAATTTTATCGCGGCGACGGCGTCCGGCTCGATCAGCGCCGTCCAATAGGCGGCGAAGCCGCGGCGCAGCGCCTCGGCGAACACCGCCACCAGCGGCAGCAGCAGGAACAGTGCCAGGAACAGCAGCGCGCCGGCGATCAGGGCCACACGGACCCAGGCCGGTTCGCCGAGCGGGGGCTGGGCCGGCACGAAGTGGTTGGACGTCTTTTCAGCAGGCATGGCATCAGCGGGCATGGCGTGACCTCATCCACTGCTGCAGGAGATTGAGGATCAGGAGCATGACGAAGGACACCCCCAGCATGGCGGTGCCGACGGCGGCAGCCCCGGCATAGTCGTACTGTTCCAGCTTGATGACGATCAGCAACGGCAGGATCTCCGTCAGGCCGGGCATGTTGCCGGCGATGAAGATCACCGAACCGTATTCGCCGACGCCGCGCGCGAAGGACAGCGCGAAGCCGGTCACCAATGCCGGCAGGATGGCCGGGACGATGATGCTGCGGAAGGTCTGCAGGCGCGAGGCGCCGAGCGAGGCCGCGGCCTCCTCCTCCTCCCGCGGCAGATCCTGCAGGATCGGCTGCACGGTGCGGACGACGAAGGGCAGGCCGATGAAGGTCAGGGCGATCGCAATGCCGATCGGCGTGAAGGCGACCTTCAAGCCGAACAGCTCGTTCAGCGGCTTGCCGACCCAGCCGTTCGGCGCATAGAGCGCGCTGAGCGCGATGCCTGCAACCGCCGTCGGCAGGGCGAAGGGCAGATCGACCAGCGCATCGACCAGCCGTTTGCCCGGGAAATCGTAGCGCACCAGCACCCAGGCGACCAGGAAGCCGAACACCGCGTTGACCAGCGCCGCGGCGAAGGACAGCCCGAAGCTGACCTCGAATGCGGCAAGCACCCGCGGCGTCGTCACCGCGGACCAGAAGCCGCTCCAACCCAGACCGCCCGCCTTCACGATCAGCGCCGCCAGCGGCAGCAGCACGATGAAGCCGAGATAGCTGAGCGTGAAGCCCAGCGTCAGCCCGAAGCCCGGAAGGACGCTGGGTTTCCTGAAGAGGAGAACGGGGGCGCGGACCGTCACCGCACCCCTCCGTCCCGCCGAAGCGGTATCGCTGTCGGCAGCGGCGACCACCGGTCAGCGCCCCTTCTGGAAGATCTGGTCGAAGACACCACCGTCCGAGAAATGCTTCTCCTGCGCGGCACGCCAGCCCCCGAACTGTTCGATGGTGACGAGCTTAACATCGGCAAAGCGCCCCGCATACTGGGTCGCCAGTTCCGGCAGACGCGGGCGGTAGTAATTCTTGGCCGCGATCTCCTGCCCTTCGCGGGTGTAGAGGAATTGCAGGTAGGCTTCGGCCACCTTGCGGCTGCCCTTGCGGTCGACGACCTTGTCGACGACGGCGACCGGTGGCTCGGCCAGGATCGACAGGCTGGGCACGACGATCTCGAACTTGTCGGCGCCGAACTCCTGCAGCGACAGGTAGGCCTCGTTCTCCCAGGCCAGCAGCACGTCGCCGATCTCGCGCTGGGTGAAGGTGACGGTCGCGCCGCGGGCGCCGCTGTCCAGCACCGGGACGTTCTTCAGCAGTTGCGACACGAACTCCTTGGCCTTGGTCTCGTCGCCGGCGGCGGCCTGCTGGGCGTAGGCCCAGGCGGCCAAATAGTTCCAGCGGGCGCCGCCGGACGTCTTCGGATTGGGGGTGATGACCTGGACGCCCGGCTTCACCAGATCGCTCCAGTCCTTGATCGCCTTCGGGTTGCCCTTGCGCACCAGGAACACGATGGTCGAGGTGTAGGGAGAGCTGTTGTTCGGCAGGCGGGTCTGCCAGTCCTTGGGCAGCAGGCCGGCGTCGGCGATGGCGTCGATGTCATAGCCCAGCGCCAGGGTCACGATGTCAGCGTCCAGTCCATCGATGACGGAGCGCGCCTGCTTGCCGGAACCGCCATGCGACTGTCGGACGGTCAGGGCGCGGCCGGTCTCCGCCCCCCACTTCCTGGCAAAGGCCTTGTTGAACTCGACATAGAATTCCCGCGTGGGATCATAGGAGACGTTGAGCAGCGTATCCTTGGAATCGGCTGCTGCGACACCGAGCCAGGCCAGCGTCAGGCCGGCGGCGAGGAGGGTCAGGCGGCGAAGCGACATGGCGGAAGTCTCCTTCGGTGGCTCCTGATTTGCACGAATTTCCGTCGTGGTATCCGCGTCAGTTTTTCTATTTGCTGAATAGAGTTTGCCCATTGGAAGTGCGCTTGGAAAGTGGTTTTTTCGCGTCTTCCCACGGGAAAACGGCACCGGCTCGTCAACCCGTTGGCACGAAAGCCGAAATTCTTCCAAGCGCCCCCGACTGGCCGGATTTGGCCATGCCCGCGCCGAAGGGGGGACCGGATGGGGTCGGATGAGGGATCGCATCCGGATTCCGCAACCTTGGCGGCTCCACCCTGTTGCCCTGGCCATTGACCGACACTTGCAAGGAGCGCACTCGTCATGGCCGGCCCTTTCCGGAAAGCAGGCACCGAACTCCCGAAGGCTGGCTCCTCGCGGGGGCTTGGCCGCCCCGTCATGTGGACGATTCTCGGCATTCTGGGGGTGATGACCCTTCTGCTCATGTTCTTCCCCACCTGGTGACGGAAATAACCGCGCCCAGCCGGGACGGGCGCGGTCGCCTTCGAGGGACGGGGCTGCGGAAGGACGGGGCAACGGCGAACGCGGCCTTGGCCTCACCGATTCGATGCACAGGCTTCCAGCAGGGCTTCGACGACGCCGGGGGTCGGCGGAGATCGTCAGTCCCGGCCAACCCAGAGACGACCCAAGGATGATCAAAAGACGGAGCGCAGAGCCGGGAATCGGCGAAATGCCGCATGACGAACGGGCTTTGCAAGGCCGGGACGGGCCAATATAGTGCAACGGAATCGGCGGGCATGAGTCCTGGACGGCGCCATCGGCGCCTATGATGGCCACTCGATGAAATCACCCGCCGGACGCTCCGTCCGGACGTCAAGCCGTCGGCATCCTGATCGTCGGCTTTCCCACTCCCCCTCCGACTTCGCGCCTTCCTGCGACCGGCAAAACGGGACTTGGACATGACTTTGCCCTGCCAAGCGGTCCTGTTCGATTTCGACGGCGTGATCGTCGACTCGAACGCGATCAAGCTCGACGCCTTCCTCGACCTCTACCGCGGGCATAGCCCCGAGGTGGACCGGGCGATCGCCGACTTCTACCACCGCAACGGCGGCCTGCCGCGGGTGCAGATGCTCCATCATTTCGACCAGGTGCTGCTGGGCCGTCCGCGCGACGAGGCCAGGGTGGAGGAGATGGCGCGCCGGGTCGGCACGATGGTGGAGGATGCGGTCGCCGCCTGCGACGAGATTCCCGGCGCACTCGCCTTCATCCGCCGCCACGCCGGCCACCATCCGCTGTTCATCGCGTCCGGCACCCCGGAGACGGAGTTGAAACGGATCGTGGAGCGGCGCGGTTGGGCACCCCTGTTCGCCGAGGTGGCCGGCAGCCCGCGCCACAAGAGCAACGTCGTCGCCGACCTGATCGCCCGCCACGGCATCGCGCCTGCCCGCAGCGTCTTCGTCGGCGATGCCCTGACCGATCTGGAGGCGGCGCAGACCAACGGCCTGCCCTTCATCGGGATCGTCCGTCCGGGCGCGGTAAACGTGTTTCCCGCCGGAACCCGCATCGAGCCCGACCTGACCGCGCTGGAGAGCGCCATCGCCGCCGCCCTGGTCCACGCCGGCTGATCAGCGCTTCGGCAAACGGGGCGGCGGACGGGGGCGGCGAACGACATGACCCGCCACCCTCTCCCACCTGCGGCAAACTGTCCGTCAGGCATTCCAAGGGCGGAAGCGGTTTGCCTTCCGTTCTAATATATTAGTATAATAATGCCATGTTCCATCCGGCGAGGCCCAGACCATGACCGCGGACCCATTGGAAACCGCATTGCTCCTGCGCGTAGCGATGATCCTGGGGCTGCTTCTTCTCGGCTTTCTGTAACCTCTTCCACAGGGATGCCTGGACAATGGCGACCTATACCGACCTCAGGCGCGAGGATTTCCGCGCCACCATCGACGGCAAACCGGTGGACCTGTTCACCCTGCGCAACCGCCACGGCATGGTGGTGCGGATCACCAATTACGGTTCCAAGATCGAGCAGATCCTGGTCCCCGACCGCGACGGCACGCTGGGCGATGTCGTCCAGGGCTATGACGGCATCGACGGTGCGATGGGCGGCCAGCCCTCCATGGGATCCTTCATCGGCCGCTATTGCGGACGCATCGACGGCGGCCGCTTCATGCTGGACGGGGCGGCCCACCGGACGGCGGTCAACAGCCCGCCCAACACCCTGCATGGCGGCCAGCGCGGCTCGCGCTTCCGCGTCTTCGACGCCCGGCAACTCGACGGGTCCAGCCTGGAACTGACCTACGTCTTCCAGGATGGCGAGGAGGGGTTCCCGGGCACCCTGCCGGTGCGGCTGGTCTATTCGGTCGGCGACGACAACGCCCTGACCATCGCCTGGACCGCGGTCGCCGCCGACAAGACCACCATCGCCAACTTCACCGACCACACCTTCTTCAACCTGTCGGGCGATCTCGGCGCCTCCATCCTCGATCATGTCGCGACCGTCAATGCCGGCCGCTATCTGGCGCTCAGCGATACCGCGGTGCCGACCGGCGAGATGGTGGACGTGACCGGCACGCCGCATGATTTCCGCACGCCCGCCGCCTTCGGCGCCCGCATCGACGCCGACGACCGCATGCTGACGCTCGGCAAGGGGTACGACCTGCATTACGTGATCGACCGGCCGGCCGCTTCGACATCGGCTCCGGTTCTGCAGGCCCGCTTCCTCCACCCCGCAAGCGGCCGGACTCTCGAGGTGCTGTCCACCGAACCCGGGCTGCAGCTCTACACCGGCAATAACCTGGAAGGCAAAGCCCCGCGGGACGTCGGCAAGGGCGGTACGCTCTACACCAGGTACAGCGCCTTCTGCGCGGAGCCTTCGCAATTCCCGAACGCCGTCAACATCCCGTCCTTCCCTTCGACCGTGCTGCACCCCGGCCAATGGTATGCCGGGTCCATCGTCTACCGGTTCGGCGTGGCCTGAGGCGACGGCCCCTCCTTCCCCGCCCTCTCCCCTTCCCGACCCCGGTCACGCACGGCCGCCCTCCCTTCTCCCTCGGAGCCCGTTACGCCATGAGCACCAGCAAGCCGATCCGCCGCTACCGGCAGACGAAGATCGTCGCCACGCTTGGACCGTCCTCCTCCACGCCCGAAATGATCCGCCGCCTGTTCGAGACCGGCGTCGACGTTTTCCGCCTGAACTTCAGCCATGGCAGCCACCAGGACCATGGCGAGCGCGTCCGCGCCATCCGCGCGCTGGAGGCGGAAACCGGCCGCCCCGTCGCCATCATGGCCGACCTGCAGGGCCCGAAGCTGCGGCTCGGCCGCTTCGCCGACGGTCCGGTGACGCTCACCGCCGGCCAGCCCTTCTGCCTCGACCTGCTGGCGGAGCCGGGTGACGCCCGCCGGGTCGGCATGCCGCATCCGGAGATCTTCGCTGCCCTGGTTCCGGATGCCGAACTGTTGTTGGACGACGGCAAGGTGCGGCTGCGGGTGACCGCCTGCGGAGCCGATTTCGCCGAGACGGTGGTCGTGTCCGGCACGAAGCTGTCCGACCGCAAGGGCGTCAACGTTCCCGGCGTGGTGCTGCCGCTGTCGCCGCTGACGCCCAAGGACCGTGCCGATCTCGACTTCGCGCTCGACCAGGGGGTCGACTGGGTGGCGCTCAGCTTCGTCCAGCGGCCCGAGGACGTGGCGGAGGCGCGCAAGCTGATCGCCGGCCGTGCCGCCCTGCTGTCGAAGCTGGAGAAGCCGCAGGCCATCCAGCATCTCGACCGCATCGTCGAGATGTCGGACGGCGTCATGGTGGCGCGCGGCGACCTCGGCGTGGAGATGCCGCCGGAAGACGTGCCCTCCATCCAGAAGCGCATCGTCCGCGCAGCCCGTCTGGCCGGCAAGCCGGTGATCGTCGCCACCCAGATGCTGGAATCGATGATCTCCGCCCCGGCCCCGACCCGCGCCGAGGCATCCGACGTCGCCACCGCGGTGTTCGACGGCGCCGATGCCGTCATGCTGTCGGCCGAAACCGCATCAGGCGACTACCCGATCGAAGCAGTGTCGATCATGGACCGCATCGCCCATCGGGTCGAGAACGACCCGCTCTACCGTGCGATGATGGATGCCCAGCACGCCGATCCGGAACAGACCACCGCCGACGCCATCACCGCCGCCGCCCGTCAGGTCGCCCATACGGTGAAGGCCGCCGCCATCGCCACCTACACCACCAGCGGCTCCACCACCCTGCGGGCGGCGCGCGAACGGCCAGAAGTGCCGATCCTGTGCCTGACCGAAAGCGCCGAGACCGCGCGCCGTCTGGTCCTGGCCTATGGCGTCCATGCGGTTCTGACGGAAGACGTGCAGAGCTTCTCCGACATGGTGCACAAGGCGGCCCGGCTGGCCTACGACCATGGGCTGGCGGAGGACGGGCAGCGGCTGGTCATCACCGCCGGGGTTCCCTTCGGCATGCCGGGCTCGACCAACATCCTGCGCATCGCCTGGGTGGAGCGGCCGAGCCGTCAGGACCGTCCGCTGGAAGCCGCCGTCGGCGAGCCGCTCGTCCTGGCCGACGCCTGATCGCGACGCCGTCCGTCGATAGGTCCCGTCGACACGCATATCGACACGCATGTCGGCGATGGCCGGGCGACCGTCTGACCGGACGGCAACCCGGCCGGAGTGGCGGAACCCGGCCTCGGGCCCCTTCCGGCCGCAGGGGGCGGGCCGCACGAACGGCGAGACGTCAGGGGCGTCGTCCCGCAAGCTCCGCCAGCGACGCGGCAAGACGCGAGATCGGTGCGTCCCAGGCACCGGGCTCGTCCTGGTGGAACAGGCGCATGGTCGGGTACCAGGGGCTGTCCGCCCGGTGCCCCAACCAGCGCCAGCAGGCATCGTAGCGGGACAACACCCACACCGGCTTGCCCAGGCCGCCGGCCAGATGGCAGACCGAGGTGTCCACCGTGACCACGAGGTCGAGTTGCTCGACGAAGGCTGCGGTATCGGCGAAATCGCGGATGCCTGCGGTCAGGTCGATCACCTCCAGTCCCGCCGGCGGCATCTTCGCCTGGGCGCCGGCCTCCCCGATCTGGAGGCTGTAGAAGGCCGCGCCGGGTAGGGCGGCCAAGGGGGCGAAGGCGGCGAGGCTCAGGCTGCGCCGCCGATCGACGGAATTGGCCTTCGCATCGTCTTTGCGCGGCTCTCCCGCCCAGACGAGGCCGACCTTCAGCCGCCGCTCGCCAGCCAGCCGGTCACGCCACCACCTGCTGTCGGCCTCGTCGGGCCGCAGATAGGGCACGGCGGCGGGAATGCTGTCCAACCGGGTTCCGACGAGGAAGGGGAGGCTCATCAGCGGCGCGCACAGGTCGCAGGCCGGCGGCGTCTCGTCCAGGCCATAGACACCGGAAACGCCGGGTGTGTTGGCAAGCAGCCGCTTCAGCAGGGGCTGGACGTGGAGCAGGACGCGCCCGCCGCGCCTGGCCAGCAGGGTGGCATAGCGGACGAAATGCAAGGTGTCGCCATGCCCCTGCTCGGCGGTCAGCAGGATGCTCCGCCCGTCCAGCGGACCGCCGTCCCAGGCCGGGGCATGCTTGGGGTAGGTCGATCCCCACATCGACCAGCGCGCCTCATACAGCGCCCAGCCGCGGGCGAAATCCCCCTGCCGCAGAAGGGAAAGAGAGAGGTTGAAACGACCGACCGGGCTTTTCGGCTGCAGGCGAAGGGCGCGCTTGCTCCAGCGCACGCTGTCGCGCCCCATCCCCAGACAGTGCAGCACCAGTGCGGCGTTGATGATGGTGCCCGCATCGTCCGGCGCCAGCAGAAGGGCGCGGCGGGCGACCACGGCGGCGCGCGCGAAATCGCCCGCCATGATCCAGACCAGCGACTCCTGTGCATCGGCTTCCACGGACATCGGATCGAGGTGGCGGGCTCGCCGCACCATTCGCAAGGCACCTTCGGTGTCTCCGGCCTGCATCAGGCCGAAGGCGAGCGGGCCGAGGATGCCGACCTTGCCCGGTTCGAGGGCGGCGGCCGGGCGCAACGCATCCAGCGCCGGGCCTGCTTCCTTGACCTCGCACAAGGCGACTCCGTAGGCGGCCTGCAAGGCGGCATCGCCGGGGGCACACAGGCTGGCCCGGCGCAGCAACCGGACCACCCTGTCAGGTTTGTTGAGATCCTGGACCAATGCGCCGAGGTTGCGCCATCCGGTGGCGAAGGCCGGATCGACGACCAGAGCACGCGCGGCGATGCGACGCGCCGCGCGGCCGGAGCCGGTGTCCTTCAGCATCAGGCCGAAGGCGGCCAGCGCCTTCGGGTAAGCCGGACGGAGCCGCAACGCCCGGGTGAAGGCGAGAGCCGCCTGCCGCTTCCGTCCGGTCAGGCGCAGCGCTTCTGCCAGATTGTGCATGGCCGAAGCCCGGTGGGGGGCGAGAATCATCGCTCGGGCGAAGCACCTCGCGGCACGGCGATAGCGTCCGTCGCCGAACGCGAGACCGCCCAACCGAATCCAGGCCTCTTCATGAAACGCGTCTATGGCCAGGATACGGCGCAACAGCGTTTCCGCGACGCCGGCATGACCGGAGCGTTCGAAGCGGATCGCTTCCGCGAGGATCTTCGCGCCCGAACCGGCGGAAAAGGGCGGCATGGGATCGCTGGTGGGAAGCAACGGCATGGCGGGACGCAGGCGTGAGGGAACGGGAAAACAAGGGAATGGCCAACCGGCGTAGGCCGGCAGACGATAGCGTACCAGATACCCTGTATACCGCGTCTGCACGATGACCGGCTGCGGGTGCTGAACTCCGGCGCAGGAGAGCTCGGTATTGTCGACCCTGACGGCGGCACCCTGCTTCCCAAAGGCCGGAGATTCTGAACCGAAGTCCGGATCATGCAGGCGTTCCACCTTGAGCGCCCCGAACAGGGTTCGAAGTGCAGCAGGTCTTCCGCCGGCAAGCAGTCACGACCAAGGCGGCGGCGTCGCGCCGCCTTGGAAAAGATACAAGTATCAAAAAGATAAGAGCCTAGCCGCTGATAAGGTTAAGCCTTTGAAATCGTTGATGGACCCGAATGGATTCGAACCATCGGCCTCTGCCTTGGGAGGGCAGATGCTATAGCGAAATTCGTGACATGTTCCGTTTATAGTCCGCACATGTTCACGTACAGTAGCGTTTCTAGATGGAGAAACGACGTTCGTTACGGGATGTTACCGGGATTGACGGGATGAATGCCTGAACGGTTTCCCCTGGCGCTAACTCGGCCCGCGCCTTTGCTGTTCACCCCCACCATCCCCCCACCACGCCCACGACCAGCGCCGCCCCGACCACGATGCTGGCCAGAAAGGCGAGCGCGATCACCGCGCCACCCCCTTCACCTTCTCGAAGGTCCGGTAGGCGCCCAACCCAAGCATGGGCACCAGCAGCCCCATGAGCGTATCGGTGTCGATCTGCGGCATGGGCGTGCCCGGCGACCAGAGCGACAGGCCCCACCCCATCAGCGGATAGCCGACGGTCTGGACCAGCAGGCCGAGGACGCAGACCCAGCCGACGGCCGGCCGCCACCCCGAGACGAACAGGTTGGGGTTGGCGGCCTCTGCGGCGTTCACCTGGAGCTGCGCCGTGTCGCCGGCCTGGAGCATGGCCAGCAGCTGCGCATTCGCCGCCGCAGTGGCCTTCGCCTTGGCATCCGGGTCGGGGATGTGGTCGATCAGGTCGGAGATGACGGGCGCGAGGGCGGTGATGAGGGGGATTGCAACGGCCATGGGTTGCCTCCTTTCGGACAAAGAAAAGGCCCGCCGGGAAGGGCGGGCCGTGAGTGGGAGCACCCGGACCGGGGCAGTCCAGGCGCGAGGTCAGGTGGCGCAAGGGGTTAGGCGGAGTAGAGGTCGTAGGACACGTTGACGCCACCACCCCCCGGCGCACCTTCGGGGCGCAGCCACAGCCCCTTGCCGGGCGGAAGCTCGATCGAATAGGGAACGATCATTCCCGAGGCCTGCGGCGCGTAATGGCTGGCGAGGACTGGCGTCCCAGCTCCGATTGCACCAGGAGCCGAGGTGCCGGTGATAAGATAGACCACGCCCGCGCCGTATAAATTCAAGACAGCTGTGCGAACGACGGCGCCGGAAATATTCGCCGCAGGGCTGATGATTTGCAGAGACGTATTGTTGGGGGTGACATTGTTGAAGGAGATCTGCCCAGCTTTCACGACATTCATTGTCTCGCTCCTCAATCAATAGCGGTAGACAGGATAATAAGCCCATAAAATAGAAAATCCGTGAATTTATTCATTGATTTTGCAGCTTCACTGTGATCCGGGTTGAGCAGCTTTCCGCGAAGCCCGCGACCGGGGTGGCGCGGGCGGTGATGGGAGTTGGGTGCCATGCAGGGTGCAGTTGGGCGTTCACCTGCGCATTCATGGGGTCACCATGCTACGCTGGCAGCCTGATCGAATGACGAAGAGGAACGGGTCGTGCCCCACGGGGTGGTGTAGGAGCTGTGGGGAACCGGCCCGCCGTAGCGCCCTCCGATGGCTGGCGTAGGCGGGCCGGTTATCCATAGCGGGGCGGTCATCGCGGTTCTTCGATAGAGTCTGGTCACCACACCTCAACCCGACCGAAGGGTGACCACGATGACCGACGAGATGATGGCGCTTCGCGCGATGCTTGAGAAGGGCGCGGATGCCGATGTTCTGCGCGAGATGATCGGCTTTGCTGCCGAGCGGCTGATGGAGTTGGAGGTGCAGGGCCTGACCGGCGCCGGTCATGGCGAACGGTCGGCCGAGCGACTGGTTCAGCGCAACGGCTATCGCGATCGCGACTGGGAAACTCGAGCCGGCACCGTCGAGCTGCGCATTCCCAAACTGCGCAAGGGCTCCTACTTCCCCGGCTTTCTGGAGCCGCGGCGGATGGCTGAGAAGGCGCTGACGGCGGTGATCCAGGAGGCCTACATCCAGGGCATCTCGACGCGCTCGGTGGACGATCTGGTCCAGGCCATGGGAATGTCTGGCATCTCCAAGAGCCAGGTCAGTCGGTTGTGCGCCGAGATCGACGAGCGGGTTAAGACCTTTCTCGGCCGTCCCATCGAGGGCGACTGGCCCTACCTGTGGCTGGATGCCACCTACGTGAAGGTGCGCCAGAACGGACGCATCGTTTCGGTCGCCGTGACCATCGCGGTGGCGGTCAACACCGACGGCCGGCGCGAGGTGCTGGGCATGGACATCGGCCCGTCCGAGGCGGAAACCTTCTGGATCGAGTTCCTACGCAAGCTCAAGCGCCGTGGTCTGAGCGGCGTCAAGCTGGTGATCTCCGACGCCCATGGCGGCATCAAGGCCGCCGTCACCCGGGTCTTCCAGGCGACGTGGCAAAGGTGCCGGGTCCATTTCTCCAGGACAGCGCTCACCCACGCCGGCAAGAGCGGACGCCGTGTCGTGGCGGCCTTCATCGCCACGGCCTTCGCCCAGGACGATGCGGCATCTGCTCGCACGCAGTGGCGGCAAGTGGCCGATCAGGTCCGGGCCAAGCTGCCGAAGCTGGCCACCCTGATGGACGAGGCGGAAGAAGACGTCCTGGCCTACATGACCTTTCCCAGGGAGCATCGGGCCAAGCTCCACTCGACAAACCCGATTGAACGTCTCAACGGCGAGATCAAGCGGCGCACCGAGGTTGTCGGCATATTTCCCAACGAGGAAGCGATTACGAGGCTCATCGGCGCCATCCTCTTGGAGCAAAACGATGAATGGGCCGTTCAGCGGGCACGCTACATGACGCTGGAAACCATCGCCCCGCTCGGCGATGATCCCATCGTCAGCCTGCCCGCTGTGGCCGCCTGACCATCCGGCCAGACCGGCCGGAGAACCTGATGAGCGACCCAGATCCTACACCACTCCTCGGGGCATGATCGAGGAACGCTATGAGCACGCGCCCACAGGCTGTTTCAGTGACGCATGTGGAGAACGAACGCACTCGGGTAACCGAATGGCGCTTGATCCCCGGCGCCGCGACCGGCGCTCATGTTCATGGATACGATTATGTGATCGTGCCGATCACCTCGGGTGCTTTCACCATCGTGGATCCGGACGGATCGGAGCGGCAGTTCCCATTGGAGCCTGGGCGCTCCTACTTCCGTAAGGCCGGTGTCAGCCACAACGTCATCAATGATGGCAGTTCGGACATCGTGTTCGTAGAAGTTGAACTGCTTCAGGAAGGCTGAAGCCAGAGAAGCAGGCCGATGGATGTGTTAGAGTTGCTGTCTGCGAAGACGGTTCGGCCGTTCAGTGGCGGGGGAGCATCCGCTCAGCACGCACACGTCGCAGACAGTGACCGCCGGACGACCGGGCAAACAGCGCAGCCGGCTCGCTGTGCCCATTTCCGGATGGGTTCGGAATACGAGGTGGGGTGGCGTCACCTCCCGACGGTCACACCTCCATGAACTCGGCCAACCGGTTGAGCCAGCCGGCTGCGTTCAGCGCGTCATCCTCGGTGCGACCGCGCTTCCTGGCATCCCCGGTGATCAACTGCCCATAGAAGCGCATGCGCTGGGCAAAGTCCGAGCGCCACAGCCCATCCGCGTTGCCGACGTTGACCGCAGCCAGCGTCTTCGGCCCGACGGCGCCGTCGACCTTCAGCACCGTCCGGCCGGCAAGGTCGTTGACCGCATCCTGCAACCACGTCCCGGCGCGGGTGGTGCCGTGGTTGACGCCCGAGTCGATGACCAGGGCGCGCAGGGCGTCGTCGGTGATGCCGACGAAGCCCGGCTCCTCGATGTAGCGGGCAACCGTTGGAACGCGCTGGTGCCGCGGGACAGCTTGCTGGCCGACTCCAAGCCGTCCAGCGCGGCGGCGGCGGCCTGCACCGCCCTCTGCTGGTCGGCGAGTGCGCGCTTGGTATCTTCGGTGCGACTGGCGGCAGCGCCGGCATTGCGCCGGGCCCCAAGGTTGCCGGTCGCCGCGTCGGCCTGGACCGCGGCCAACCGGGCCTGCGTCAGGGCAACCTGCGCCCGCGCGGCCTCGACGGCTGCCCGCTGCTCTTCCAGAAGCTGGGCAGCCCGCTCGCCCGACGCGCCGGTGATCTCGCGGAGCCGGTCGCGGCCCTCCGACAGGGTCCGGCTGTAGGCCTGCTGCGCCTTGTCGGCTTCGCTGGTGCGGGTGGCCAGCAGGTACACGACACCGGCAGCGCCAAGGAAGGCAGCGCCCCAGGGGCCACCGACCAGGGAGGACAGCGCGAGGAGCCCGTCCTTGGCGCGTGACAATACGGTTGCGGCGATGGCCGATGTCTGCGCGTCCTGCGCCATGGTCAAGGCGGTGGTGGTCTCGACAAGGCGCAGGTCGGCGGCGGCCCGGGCGGTCCGGGCGGCGGTCAGCGCCTCTTCAGCCTGCACCAGGCGGGCGGTCTTGCCGATGGCACCGTCTATCGCCACCGCATGTTCATACTGCGCCGCACGGGCGACCAGATCGGCGCGGGCTTTCTGTTGAGCGGCCTGCGCCGCCATCACGTCGCCGATCAGCTTGGTCATGGCGTTGTTCAGCGTCGCCAGCGACCGGCCGATGGTCGGCACGGCGGTTTCAAACTCCGCCTGGATCTTTGGGATCTGCCCAAGGAAGGTGTCGAAGAACTGCTTGTTGGTGACCTTGCCGTCGTTGATCAGCTGTTTCAGGCGCGAGACGGAGCCGCCGGCCTCGGTCACCGCCGAGCACCAGCAGCGCGACGATCTGTGCAGTGGGAGACAGGATGGCGATGCGGGCGAGCGTCTCGCCGACGTCGGGCAGCGGGAGGGTGTCCATCGTGGCGAGGCTCCAGAAACGATGAAGCCCGCCGCGGAAGGACCGAGCGGGCGGGAGGTGGCGGGCGTATCGGGACGATGTATGCTCAAGGCGCTTGCGGCCTCGACAACCGGGAAACCGCCGGTCCGGTTCGGTGGGCGGGAAGCCGCCGACCGCTATGGGGAGAGTGGCGTACCCCCAGGCCGCAGGCACTGCACCCGACCAGCGCATGCGGCCTGAAATGAAAGACCCCGCAGCGGATTTCTCCGGCGGGGTTTCGTTCAGTCACACCTAGGGAGGTGCATGGCGTCATGCTATTGCAGGGAAATCCTTTCCAAATCCTTAACCAATCGATTTTGCCGTTGTGGAAGATCAGCACGCGTAATTCCACAACCGTCCCTTCGGACACATCGTCCATGAGGTGAAGTTCGTTTGGTTCGCCCGGTGCCTGGTGGAGGCTGGCGGGGAATCAGCCCTGTCCGGTGACGTTTCCAATAGCTTTGTGCTACCATGGACGGGATGTGGCGCTGTTCGTGGCGAGGAGATGATGATGGCCATTCGCAAGCTCAAGGACGATCCGATCCAGACGGAGCATGCGGCTGATGCCGTCGAGCCGCGCAGTTCCACCCTGTCGTTCGAGGCGCGCCCCGCCGCCGACAAGGCCGACTTCGATGCCCGTCTTACGCGGGTAATGGGCAAGATTTCGAAGACGCGCTCCTACCTTGCCAAGTGAGCCGCTCTGGTTAATCCTGATCGAAGGCCGCATCGATGACGACGAGTTGGCAAACCTGATGAGTGATCACCTCCAGCCGATCAAGACACTCTAGCCCCGGCAGCGCTGCCCGCCGTTGGGCAGGGCGCACCGGGGCGTTGTGCTTGAGAGGCATGATGTTCAAGGACATGAAGCGCGCCCGCCGTCGGCAGGATTGGGCGCGTATGGTGGCACGCGCAAGGCGGTTCTATCCCGATCAGGACATACCCCAGCAACTCGCGGACAACTTGGCAGTCTGTAGCTGCTGGATGTGCGGAAATCCGCGGCGCTGGCACGGGGAACTGACCATGCAGGAAATCCGGCAGGACTCCAACGACCGTTACAGCGAATAAAGTTGGAAGGGCCGCCCTATGCCGGACGGCCTCATCATCAGGCCGCCTTGGGCGGGCGGCCTGAGCGGCGGGTGGGTTTGTAATGCGCCTCGAACAAGGTGTTGTCCCGTTCGAAGGCACGGCACGCGATACGCACTGCGGTGGGTAT